>JBQTKE010000166.1:0-2143 GCA_052386435.1 Myxococcaceae bacterium | reverse complement strand
CCGACACGGAGACGAAGAACGCAAAGAGAGCGGACCTGCGGTTTCAGCGCGGGCAGCAGCCGGGACCAAACGTTCGAAAAAGCTTTCTCTGGATGAGGCCCGGGCCAAGGCGCGGACGCTGCGAAATCCGCGCGAATGGGAGAAGAAATGAGCACGCACGCACGCACGGAGCGGGTGGGCCAGGAGATTCAAGCCGCCCTCGGCGACATGCTGACCCGGGGTGAGCTGCACGATCCCCGCATAGGGTTCATCACCATCACCGGCGTGAAGGTCTCTCCCGATCTGCGGGTGGCCAAGGTTTTCTATTCGATGATCGGCACCCCCGAGCAGAGGGCGGAGACGCAGCTGGGGCTGGAGGCCGCGAAGGGCTTCGTGCGGCGGGAAGTGACGTCGCGCGTGAAGCTCCGGGTGTCGCCGGAGATCTACTTCTCTTTCGACGAATCCGTGGGCGAGGGCGACAAGATCGACCGCCTGCTCCGCGAAGTGAAGGAGAAGGAAGGCTGGTAGCCCAAGCGACGATGAACGGCGTCCTGGTGGTCGACAAGCCCGCGGGCCCCACGTCGTTCGACGTCGTCGCGAGGGTGCGCTCGCTGCTGAAGATCAAGAAGGTCGGCCACACCGGCACCCTGGATCCCATGGCGACCGGCGTGTTGCCGCTGTGTCTGGGCGACGCCACGAAGATCGCCGGCTTCATCACCGAGGGCGACAAGGCCTACGACGCGGTGATTGCGCTGGGCAAGGAGACCGACACCCAAGACGCCATGGGGAAGGTCACCGCGGAAGCCCCGGCTCCAACGTTTTCGCGGGAGCAGTTGGAGGCCGCGCTCGACAACTTTCGCGGGACGTTTCCGCAGCTGCCACCCATGTACTCGGCGATCAAGATCGCCGGACGACGTTTGTATGAGCTCGCGCGCGCAGGGCAGGACATTCCGCGCGAGGCGCGTGAGGTCACGGTCTACACGCTGACCTTGCAGACCCACACCCAGTCGGCGCTCACCGTGTCGGTGAAGTGCTCGAAGGGGTTCTTCGTGCGGACGCTCGCGTATGACTTGGGTCGGGTGCTCGGGTGCGGCGCGCATCTGCAGGCGTTGCGTCGAACTCAGAGCGGGCCGTTCTCCTTGGCCCAGGCGCAGCCGCTGGAAGGTGTGCAGGGCGCTCGGCTCGTGGGAATGAATGACGCGTTGATCGATTTGCCCGAAGTCAGGGTGAGCGCGGCGGAGGCGACGGCGGTGATGCACGGACGGCAGCTGGAGAGTCAGGTCACTGGCAGGGTGCGGGTGGTGGATGCGTCGGGAGAGTTGCTGGCAGTGGCCGAAGGGCAGGCGGGCCGACTGAAGTACCTGCGGGTGCTCAAGGGAGGCGCGTGAATGTCACGGTGATGGTTCCGCCGACGCTGCGAGGCGCGGTCGACGGACGAGGGCGATTGGATCTGGGCGTGCCCCCCAACGCGGACGTCGCGGACCTACTGGAGTCGCTGTTCAAGCTCTACCCGAAGCTCGCGCACCACATGGCGTCGGACAGACGCACCGGTCGCGCGACGACGCTCAACGTCTTCGTCAGCGAACAGATGCTGCGCGACTTCGATCGCCGCAAGTACGGGCTGCGCGAGGGACAGAAGCTCTACCTCTCCGCGGGACCAGCAAAGCCGCGTGAAGTGGCGTAAAGCAGGCCGGCAGTTTTGCCAAAGAGCGCCACCGAGAATGGGTGGCCAAGCGCAACACCGACAACGGGCGCAAGCGAAAGGGTCCTGGTGGGATCGGTCTTGGCTTGGCAATCTCCAAGGATCTCCTGGAGCTGCACGGCGGGAAGCTCATCGTGGAGTGCGTGGCCGGGGAAGGGGAGCACCTTCTCCGCGACGTTCCCCAGTGCGGGTTGACGCCCGGTGGGCATCTCTTTATAAGCCCTCGATTCGTTTGATGTGTGACCCGGTCTGTACCCCTCCGCGGACCGGGCAGTTCGAAGACACCGGAGCGGGATTCAAGGAAGATCGCAATGTCTGTTCATCCGGAGCGCAAGGCTGCGCTCGTCTCGCAGTTCAAGCAGCACGACAAGGACACCGGTTCCCCGGAGGTTCAGGTGGCCCTGCTTTCTGAGCGCATCACCCAGCTCACTGAGCACTTCAAGACGCACAAGAAGGATCACC
>JBQTKE010000165.1:0-8603 GCA_052386435.1 Myxococcaceae bacterium | reverse complement strand
TTTGAAGAGCGCGTCGAGGCTTTCTCTGGCGCGCCACAATCCGTCTACTCGCACCACTTCATCGACCGCGGCCCTGATAAGATCGGTTTCTTCCTCGAAGTTCCGCCCATCCATCCCATGCTCGCCGCGACCGTGTTCACCGGTATTGGCTTGAGCCACGAGAAGATGCTGTCGCAACTGCCCTACTGGAATGCCTGCCTCGCGATCACCGTCGACGGGCTCTTGCCGGACGACGAAGGTGGAACCGTGTCCCTGCGCGGCAGCGGATACTCGCGATTGAAGATCCACTACCCACTCAAGCCCGCCAACTGGGAGGCGTTCCGGTTCGCGTGCAAAGAGATGGCGAAGATCCAGTTCGCCGCCGGAGCGAAGTCCGTCATGTCGCTCCACGCCGATCCTGTCGTCCTCAAGTCCGTGGACGATCTCGGAAAACTGGACGACGCGCCCTACGAGCCGCTCAAGATGCGCCTGGCCACCGCGCACCAGATGGGAGGCTGCGCGATGGGAAAAGATCCCAAGACGTCGGTCGTCGACTCCAAGCTGCGCTACCACACACTTGACAACCTCTTCGTCGTCGACGGCTCCGCGCTGCCTACGTCTCTGGGCGTGAATCCGCAGCTCACGATCTTCGGACTCGCACGCTGGGGCGCTGAGCACGTCGCCGCGTCCGTCGCCTAACGCCACTCGGACTGTTGCCGCGCGGGACATCTTCGACCGCCAGGAGTGGGTTCAGGAGCGCGTTGCGGAAGCGAGGATCCGCCCGCGATCAGCGCGATGCGCGCGTCGCGCCACTGGTCCAACTCTTGTCCAAAGCGATCGCGCCCGGGGGTGGCGTCTTTTGCCCCGTCGCACATCCAGCGCCCAGTGGTGCCAGTAGGAGCAGGACTCCCACAGCGATTGCTCGCATGCCCAAGCACGGTAGCACGTCGTGTTGGGGGCCGTTTAGACCCGTGGTATTCAAGGAGGCTCGATGGGCGGCCAGGAAACCCGCGTCACCAAAATTTCCAAGCTCCACGAGCGGATCAACGTCGACACCGAGAGCTGTCTCGTACAGATCCACGGGCCGGAGCTTGGCCGCAAATACATCCTCGAAGAGGAAGAGTTCACGATCGGCCGCGATGTGAAGAACAACATCGTCGTCGACTTGGACAACGTCTCCCGCCGCCACGCGAAGATCACCACCCGTCAGGGTCGCAGCTTCGTGGTGGATCTCGGCTCGACCAACGGCACGTACCTCAACGACGAAGAGGTCCTCGAAGAGACCGCGCTGCGCAGCGGCGACTACGTGAAGGTCGGCGGATCGATCTTCAAGTTTCTCTCGGGCGGCAACATCGAGTCGCTCTACCACGAGGAAATTTACCAACTCACGATCGTGGACGGCCTCACCCAGATCAACAACAAGCGCTACTTCCTGGAGTACCTCGAGCGCGAGATGGGGCGCTGCCACCGCTACAACCGTTCTCTGTCGTTGATCATGTTCGACATCGATCACTTCAAGAAGGTGAACGACACCAACGGTCACCTCGCGGGTGATTACGTGCTGCGCGACCTCGCCCATCTGGTGCGGCAGCGAATCCGCAAGGAAGAGTGCTTCGCGCGCTACGGCGGAGAAGAGTTCGCGATCGTCATGCCTGAAGCTGGACCGGACAACGCGCGGCGCTTCGCGGAGAAGGTCCGCAAGATGGTGGAGGATCACTCGTTCCTCTTCGAAGGAAAGAAGATCGACGTCACCGTCTCACTGGGCGTGGCCGACATGGGCGCCGACATGACCGAGCCCCTTCAGTTCATCAAGGTCTCGGACGGCAACCTGTACAAGGCAAAGAAGGCCGGCCGGAACCGCGTCGTCGGCTGAGCTCTGCCCGTCAGTCTCACTTGGTGCAGACGAAGCTCGACGAGCACCTTCAAGCGTTCTGGAGCGAGGTCCAACAACTCGAAGCGGCAGCTCTCCGCTCAGGCGGAGAATGATGGGCACAGCGAAATTGGGGCAGCGCCGACTGTTCACGTCTTCGTTGAGACGTTCAGGCTCACCGCGTCTTTGATGAGCGCTTTCAGCGCTTTCTCGTTGAGCTTCTCGCCCTCGCGGATGTCAATCGCGCGGCGGGTGTTCCCTTCGAGGCTGGAGTTGAAGAGGCGGCCAGGATCTTTCAGAGCGGCGCCCTTGGCGAACGTGAGCTTCACCACCGCCTTGTACGTCTCGCCGGTGCAGAGCATCCCGTCGTGGTACCAGACGGGCACGCCGCGCCACTTCCACTCTTCGACGACGTCGGGATCCGCCTGTTGAATGATCCTCCGCACGCGCGAGAGCGTCTCGCCGCGCCAGTCGCCCAGCTCTTTGATCCGCTCGTCGATGAGACGGGAAGGGTTCTCGGCTTGCTTGGCCTTAGCCTCGTTCTTCTTCGCGGTCTTCTTCTCCATGGTCGATTCATACGCCAACCCCGCGACAAGACAACGGGCGACACCGCCGAAGCGATGCCGCCCGTTCTCATCAAAATCGAAACCGACTACTTCAGCGCGTCCAGCTTCTCGTCCGCCTCAGCGAACATCGTGAGCGTGGCCTCGAGCTGACCCACGCGGTCAGACGTGCTGCCCACCTGCTTGATCAGCGCCGTGTTCTCCTCTTCCAATGCGTCGATGAGCGCCTGCTTGGCGGCGAGCTCTCTCTCCAGCGTCTCAATCTTGTGCGCGCGCTCCTCGGACAACGTCATCATCCTGTCCGCCAAGTCGCGGACATGGACCAGCTGCTCGCGCAGAGCGTCGCGCTCCTCCACGAGCTTCTGAAAGGCGTCCTCCATGGGCGAGGAGCCGATCCGGCGCTCGCGCATGCGCAGTTCTGCGCGGGTGAGCAGCGGCCGGATGGTTCCGGCGGCGCGGTAAGAACGGTGTAAGCGTACCGACTGACGATTCGCACTCATGTGCAGACCTCCTGCAATCCAACGCCATCCAGAGAGAGCAAACCGCGTGCACCAACCCAAAGGGTTGACCGGTCGGACAGCCCACCTGTGGGTCTGTCCAAAAGGAGTGCAACTGGAATGTCCAGGTCTCAGGAGGGCCTTGAGGGAGAGGCAAACCGCGCTCCCACTCCTCACGACGGAAGCTGTGTGAGGACCCAGGAGATGAAGGGAACAGTGGCGATGGAGAGCGGAATACCAAGTCCCAAGAGCAGCGCGCTCAGCGGGGGATCGAGCTTCTTCTCCATCGCGAGAATGGCGCCAGCGACCATGGGCGCCATCGCTGACTGCAGCACGGCGACCTGCAACGTGAGGCCGCGTCCGCCGAGCGAATACAGAGTGAGGTAAACGACCGCCGGTGCGAGCGCGAGCTTGAACACCAAGCCCACGGTCACCGGCAGCGTCCTGCCCGCGATGGCGGAGAGCTCCAGTTGGAACCCGACGGCAATCAACGCGAGCGGCGTCATCAGCTCCGCCAACCGGCTCAGGACGTTCTCACCCCAAGGCGGGAACGCGGTTCCTCGCAGAAGCAGCGCGGCGACCAACGCGAGGAACGGCGGGAAGCGCAGCACCCGAAAAAGAATCTGCGCACCGGTCGTCGATTTGCCCGAAGCGCTCGCCGCGAAGCCAATGCCCACTGTGGAGACTGCGAGGAAGGACCCAAGTTGATCCACCACCACCGCGGTACCCACCGCGTCTGGTCCGAGCAGCGCCTCCACCAGCGGCAGCCCGAGATAGGCCGTGTTGCAGAATCCGACGGTGAGAATGAGCGCGGCTGCGCGGTCCTTCCCCAAGCCGCGTCTGCCCCAGAAGCTGAAGAGCAGGAAGGCCACACCGAACACCAGCCACATCATCGACGCGGCGACGAGCAAGCGCGGCTCGAACGCCAACGTGCGCACGGATCGAATCACCACCGCGGGCAGCGCGATGTTGAGGATGAGCTTGTTGAGCACCTCCGGCGTCGTCGGAGGGAGCGCGTTGATCCGTCGGGTGACGAACCCCAGACCGAAGCAGGACGCCAGCAAGGTGAGGCTGCTCAGCACGCTTTAGGTGCCCGTGCGCTTCTCGTACAGCTTGCCGTGCACGCCCGGAAGGCTGCCTTCGGGAAGCTTGCGCAGGATGAACTGCACGGTGTCGAAGAGCGTCTCTTGCGGATCGCGCGCCTTGAAGCCGAGCAGCCGCTCCGCCTTGGACGGGTCGAGATAGAAAAAGTGCTCGCCGATGTCGACCTCGTCCGGCTCCAACGCGGGCTCGCGACCACGCGCTTCAGCCCAACGCCCCAAGAGCTTCGCACCCAGGACATTGAGCTGAGAGGGAAGCTTGAGCCGCGGCGCAGGCACGCCCGTGAGCCGCTCCAGTCGCCTGTAGAAGTCCGGCAGCGACATGTTCACGCCCATCAGGTGGCATCCGTACTCTTCGCCCTGGGTCAGGGCGGCGACGAAGGCATCCGCGGCGTCACGCGCGTCGACGAACGACAAGCCTCCTGACGGCATCGCCGGGATCTCTCCGTTGAGGAACTTGGAGATGGTCCACGTCGAGGAGAGGCGATCATCGCCCGGTCCCAACAGCAGGGAAGGGTTGAGCACCACGAGCGGGATGCCGTTCTGCTGGCAGAACTCGTGGGTGATTTTCTCCCCGTAGATCTTCGACAATTAGTCCGCCCAGCGGCCAACGACGGTGATGGGGTAGTCATCCGACTCAGTACCGATGCGATCGTTTTTCGATACCGCGATCGCGCCGCTCGTCGACGCCAGGATGAAACGCTTGATCTTCGCCTCGCGCGCGTCGCGCAGCAACTCGCGCGTGCAGTCCACGTGCAGCTCGTACATCTGCCGGCCATCTTTCGGATTGAACGAGACCCGTCCGGCCAGGTGATAAACCGCCTCGATTCCGACGAGCGCCTTGCGGACAGCGTCGCGATCCTTGAGATCGCCCGCGACGTGCTCCACCTTCGCGAAAGCCTCGCCCCGAGGAGGTGTGCGCGAGATGAGGCGAACCGTATGACCCGCCGTCACCAAACGCGGCACCAAGTGCGCGCCCAAGAATCCTGTGCCGCCCGTGACGAGAAGCTTCACGGCTTCACCTCGGTCAAACGCGCAGAGAGGGTCACGACTTGCCTCCGCGAGACGCCTTCGGCTTGGTGATCTGCGGAGGTTCGGAACGCTTCGGCGACTTCTGCGGCGTCACGGCTTGGTGAGCCGGGTCCGCCTTGTCACCGACGATGGGGCGGCGCGCCGGCGGATGCTGGGCGCCACCCTGCATACCCCTCTTCACGTCCGATACCGCCGAGGCGCTCTTGTCGGCGGCAGGCAGCGGCAGCGCGGGCTTGGGCGGACGCGGGGGCTCGTTGAGGTTGAGCACCTTGTGATCGCGCAGCGCGGTGACGGCCTCTTCCACGACCTTGGTGACGCGCCGATAGCCTTCCGACCGCGCCATCCCAGCGGCGAGCGCCTTGAGGTCCCGGTACATGAGCGCGGGACCAATGCGCACCTTGAGGTCCGTCGCCTTAGGGAACAGCGAACCCTTGGGCAGCGCCTCGTACGTTCCCTCGAGGAACAGGGGCAGCACATCGACCTGATAGGTCAGCGCCAGGAAACCCAGCGTTGCCTTGAACTCCAGCAGATCTCCAGAGAGCGACCGCGTGCCCTCGGGGAAGATGAGCAGGTTGTAGCCCTGGTTCAGCGCCTCGCCCGCCAAGCGGAGCGACTCACGCAGGGAGCCTTCGCGATCCATGGGGATGAGGTTGGTGAAGTTCTCAAAGTAAGCCCGCTTGATCGGCGTGTCGAAGAAGTAGTCGCGCGCAGCCAGTGCAGTGAGGCGCTCGCCTTGATCTCCTAGGACTGTCTTGATCAACCCCATGTCCAGGTGGCTGGAGTGGTTGGCCACGACGAGGAAGTTTCGGTTCTGAGGGATGAAGCTCTTCCCGCTCACCTTCACGTCGAACACGCTGCCGTAGAGCCACTTCTGTCCGGCGGAGAGAATGCCGCGGCCCATCGTCGCGATCACCTCAGGGACAGGGATGTCCCGCTGAGATCGATCCTCGTTCTCGCGCGAGATCTCCCTGGCGCGCAGCTCGGCTGCCGGCTTGCGTCCGGTCGACGCAACCAGCTTGCGCAGATCGTCAACCGTCTCGACCTGAGCCAGATCCGCGATCGGCGGCAATCGCACGCCCGCGTTGTCCAGAGCCACGGACAGCTCGGTGAGCATCAACGAGTCCAGGCCGAGCTCCGCGAGCAGCGTCGCCTCGGGCCGAATGTCGCTCAGGGGCCGCTGCAGCACATCCGCGAGCAGAGGGTAAAGCCAGTCACTCACACCGCCCGTCGACGCGGTGACTGCGGTCTTCGCCTTCTCACCGCTCGCGGCGACACGGTCCAACTTCTTGAGCTCTTCCACGACGAGCTTGCGCTTGACCTTGCGCGTGGACGTGCGCGGCAGCTCACCGTCCCAGACGCGTAGGATCTTCACGCGCCGGTAGAACGGCATGTCCGCGGAGATCTTCTTGAAGTGCTCCTCGATCTCCCGACGCACTTCTTCGCGCGGCCGCTCCTTGTAATTGGGCACGCACAAGCACGCGACCTTCTCGCCCCCCGCTTCATCCGGCAGACCGACGATCGACAGCTCTTCAATGTGCGCGTGCCGCGCGTAGATCTCTTCCAGCTCGTCCGGGAAAACGTTCTTCCCGTTGGCGTCAATGATGACGTCCTTCTGCCGGCCGACGAGATACAGCTTGTTGTCCGCGTCCAGCCGCCCCAGATCGCCGGTGTAGAGCCAGCCCTCTTTGATCGCAGCCGCGGTCGCGTCGCGATCCTCGAAGTAGCCCGCCATCACGTTCGGGCCCTTGGCGATCACCTCGCCAATCCCGTCTTGATCCGCGTTGACGATCTTGAACTCAATGCCCGGCAGCGCGCGGCCGACAGTTCCCGGCTCGCGTTTGTTGGTCGTCTCCGAGACGGAGAGCACCGGCGCCGCTTCGGTGAGTCCGTAGCCTTCGCTGATGTTGAAGCCCAGCGCGTGAAACGCCTTGTGCACCTCGTCCGGCAACGCGGAACCGCCGCTGACCAGGAACTTCATCTTCCCGCCGAACTTGCGGTGCACCGGCCAGAACAACAACTTGCCCAGGTTCAGCGGGCTGCGGTTGCGCAGCTCGGCGTTCGCCGCCATCAGCGCCTTGATGCCTTGCTCGACGAATGCGGGCCGCGCCGCGAGCTCTTGGGTGATCTTCCGGTGCAAGAGTTGCCACAGCGCCGGCACGCCGATCATCGCGGTGACTCGACCGGTCTCGAACACCTCGCCCAGGCGATCCGACGTCAGCTCGTCAATGTACGAGACCTCTGCTCCGCGAGAGAACGGGAGCAAGAACCCGCACGAGAATTCGAAGGTGTGGTGCATCGGCAGCACCGAGAGCAGGCCGTCGCCCACGCCGATGTCGAACGCGCCCGCCAGCTTCGCCACCAGCGCGGTGAAGTTGCGGTGCGTGAGCATCACACCCTTGGGATTGCCTGTCGTCCCGGAGGTGAAGATCAACGACGCGAGGTCATCTGGCGAGACAGAGCGCTTCAAAACGCCAATGCGATCTGTGTGCGTGGAGTCGCCTTCCATCGCCTGCGCCAGCGAGTGGGTCTGCGTGTTCGTGCTCGCCTCGGCGAACGCTCGGTGCAATCCGGGCAGCGATTCAATCGCCTCTTCGGAGATGAGGCAGCTGCTCGCCTTGGCGCGCTTGGCGATGTTCACCACTTCGGCTTCGGAGAGCTCGGGATCCACCGGGACGGCGGTTCCGCCGGCGAGGATGATTCCGAAATAGCTCATTCCCCACTCGGGGCGGTTCTCCGAGACCAGCAAGACGCGGTCTCCTTTCTTCAGTCCGGAGCGGAGGAGGAACGCGGCGACACGGCTCGCGTAACGGTGCACCTCGCCATACGTGAAGCGGTCTTCCTTCTCATCCGCCACGCGCCGGAACGCGACGCGGTGTCTGAACGCGTGAGTCGACGCTTCGAACATCTCCACGAGATCGCGGTACGCGGGGATGACCTTGCGGCGGCTGGTCTCTTCTTCCAGGCCGGGGAACACCCACTTCTCCAAGCCGGGCAGGTGCACCTCGAGGAAGTAGGTGCGCCAGTCCAGCTTCTCCGGATCCCACGGGATGCGTTCTTGGTCGTACGGCACCAGGCGATCGGAAACAGACCGGGTGTTGTCGCAGCGGAAGACGTAGCGGTTCTCGAAGATGAACGGGAAGAACAGATCCACGAGCATGTTCAGCGAGCTCGCCTGTTCCTCGACCTCGGTCAGCTTGTCCTGCGCGTGGGAGAGCAGCGCGGAGATCTGCGGCGCGCCCCAGGTCGGCTTCACGTCATCAATTACTTCGCGCAGCTTCTTCGCGCCGCGCTCGAAGAGCGGAGCAGAGCGCTGGTGAAAGGCTTTCCAGGAGATCGGCTGCGGCTCGATCCGCGCCAGCATCTCGTTCCAGAACTTGTTGCCGCGGTTCTGCTCAGCGTTCTGCGCTTTGTTCCGATAGAAGCGGCGACGATAGAGGCCCACCAACTCGACAGAGCGCGTCGCCACGAACGGGTTCACGTCGCCGGAGGCCATGTGGTAAACGCGCCGGTCGCGCTTCTCAAGCGCGTGCGCGGTGATGCTGATCAACGCGCCCGCGACCAG
>JBQTKE010000164.1:0-9752 GCA_052386435.1 Myxococcaceae bacterium | reverse complement strand
AAGAGCTACTGCGTAACCTGGGGCGGTTGCCACCTCGACCGCCGCCTCCCACCGCCCAGGCTCCACCCCAGCTCCAATTGGCGATGTGACCCCAACACCCGCTTCCCGCCTCCCTCCCAGGGCACGGGACCCCTCCGTTCGCAGCGCCCTTCTGTCCTTCCGGGCCTTCGCACACCCGCACGTCCTCACTCCCTTCGGCGGTCCGCCGCCCTCTTTCCACTCGACCTCCTTCGCCGTTTCGCGGTTTCTTTTTCCTCTCCTCTTCTTTTTCCTCTCCTCTTCTTTTTCCTCTCCTCCGAGTGGATTGAGGAGGTGCGGACCAAGGACATCGAACGCCGCCATCGCGTGTGGGGTACAAGCTACTCCGGCCGTTCAAGCGTGCGTTCAAGGGCTCGTCCTGCGCCGCGGAGATCGACAACTTGGTGGAGTCGGTGTCGGGCAGCGGCCTACGGCTGAACGTCAGCGGGTTCGTTCAGGTTGTCACTGCCACGCGACAGGCCACATGACGATCGGGGCCGAACTTGTAAGTTGCGGGGGTGATCAAGGTTGTATAACCTTCTCCTTCATGGCGTCGCGACAGACAGTACCCGCTTCTACACTTCTAACGATCAAGGCTGCGGCAGAAGTGCTCGGGGTAAGCGAGCAGACCTTGCGTCGGTGGGACGCTGCGGGGAAATTTCCGGCGAAGCGGCATCCGATGAATGGCTACAGGCTCTACCCAAAGGACGCCATCGTTGCGCTCCGCAGACGTATACAGTCTGGCGCAGGCATTGCCCCATGAAGAGTGACGTCCTCAAATTGCTTCTCAGGTCACACGTTGAGGGCGACGACGCAATGTTCCGGAAAGCCGCACTCCAGCTTGCCGCAGCTGAGAGCTCAGCTGGCCACGTCCGCGTCGCGGAGGAAATCCGAGCCCTTATCGCCAAGATGCCCGCCTCGGGAAGACCACGAGTAGGTCCCATCGTGGACATCGCTCAGCCTCGTGGCGAGCTCGCCGACATCCTCGAGGGCGGGCATCGCCAAGAACGATTTCGCGACATTGTGCTCCGCGAAGAGGTGCACGACCTCCTCGCCAGGATCATTTCCGAGAACAGGTCGCGGGCAAGACTGGAACGCTGGGGCGTCGGACCACGCCGACGACTACTTTTCCATGGTCCTCCTGGCTGCGGAAAGACGCTCGCCGCGGCCGTGGTTTCGGGCGAAATGGGCCTCCCGCTGCTGACGGTCCGCTTTGACGCCCTGTTCTCACGGTTTCTCGGCGCCACTGCCGTCCAGCTCCGGACGATCTTCGGTGAAATGCCCCGTAGGCCTGGTGTCTACCTATTCGACGAATTCGATGCGGTCGCCAAGGCGCGCGGGGATGCCCAGGACGTCGGTGAGATGAACCGGGTGGTGACGGCGTTCCTTCAACTCGTCGATTCCGACGTGAGCGGGAGTCTTCTCATCGCGGCCACGAATCACGTTGAGCTTCTCGATCGAGCGGTCTTTCGCCGATTCGACGTCATTGTCCCGTTCGAGAAGCCTTCCGTAGAGGAAATCGCCTCCCTCATCCTTCTTCGACTCGAGAGCGTCGGAATGTCTCGCGAGGGCGCACTTGGGCTGGCGAAGAAAGCGGAGGGAGGGAGCTTCGCGGATGTGGCACGAGCCTGCGAGGACGCGATCCGAACCATGGCCCTCGACAACCGGGACTCCGTCGCTCCTGGCGATGTGGAGCATGCTCTCCAGGAACTGAAGCGACGGGAAGTTCCGTCTCGGAGCTAAGCGATGGCGGAGCAGCGGTTGCCTCTCCTCCGCGGACGCATTTCGGAGGTGGATGCATATACATCTCCAGTGGGTGGGGCTGGCAAGCAACCCCCTCTACCGTCGCGGGATCCACGCGCCCATCGCGACCGTTTGCTGCAGCAGATCGCGCAAATAGAAACGGACGTGAAGGCGCGGCCTGAGCAGGCGCGAGATCCTTCCGCCACCCGAGAGATCATCGCCATTCGGCCCGAAGAAGGAAGCCGGCTGATGCCGGAGCAGCTGGACGACGGCCGAGGTGACGTTCGCCTCATCGGGGAGAACCCGGGAACTGGGGTAGTGCTGATTGATGCACCCTCGGCTCAGCTTGAGCACCTCCGCGCCAAGCGCCAAGATCGAAGCGTTCGCGGACGACACGCGTGTGAAGGTCAAACAGAAAGGCACGGAGACAATCACGACACGTGCCAGCGAGCGCGCGTTCGCGCCCGTAAGCACCATCGGCCTGGCGGGCTTACAAGACAGAGCTGGGGCGGATCTTCGGAAAGCAGACATTCAACCCGATCGTCGGTGCTGGTTCGAGGTCGCCTACTGGATCCAGAGCGCACGCATTCTCGTCGAGCCGGAGAAGGGCACTGCCTCAGAAGAGAACCGGCATCTCTGGCCTGCCATGACGCTTCAGGCTGTGAAATCCGCAGAAGACGCGGACCCACGTCAACGTGATCGCGTCTTCGCGCTCGCAGTGACCCGTTCGATGCAGGTTGCACCAATGACTGGCCCAACCGAGACCCTGTGGGGCCACGCGGCCGACCAAATCTGCTTCAACGACGGACGAGGCCGCCTCCTCGTTGTCTCCGCGGGCAATGCCCGTGACACAGAATGGCTGACGCTCGCCGAGCAATACCCCCAGCTTCACTTGAGCGAGAAGATTCATGAACCGGCCCAGGCGACGAACGTGTTGACCGTCGGAGCTTTCACGAACCGCGTCGACCTTCCGCCACACAAGGCATACGCGGAAGCTCGTCCGGTTGCTCCGACGGCAGGAGTGCTGTCGCCCTTCAGCAGCACAGGACCACTCGTGGCCCATTGGCCAATCAAGCCGGACGTCGTGCTCGAAGGCGGCAACCTGGCCATCGCCCCCGGTCCACTCCTCGATGAAAAAAGTCGAGACCATGGTGGCTCTGACCACCGGTCACCGATTCCTCGCCGGAGTGCCACTATCCTCGCTCTCAATGACGAGTGAGGCTGCGGCTCGCGCGGCTCGACTCGCCGCAGATATCTGGCGCGTCGAGCCGCGGCTCCGGCCGGAGACCGTGCGAGGCCTCATCGTTCACGCTGCATCCTGGACGCCCGAGATGCTTCTTCAATTTTCGGGGATAGACGACCGACTGGCCGCATGCGGCTATGGGGTTCCGGATCCCGTGTTCGCTCGCGAGTGTGCGAAGGATCGCGCGACCGTGCTCATCGAAGATGAGATGCCGAATGCGGTCTTCGAGGAGGAGCCGAAGAAGAAGCCGCCGAAACGATCAACCACCAAGACCACGGAACCGAAGCTCAAGAGGAGAATCAAACTCTTCCGCCTACCGATCCCCGAGGGAATGCTGACAGATGCCGATCCGGACGTGGAGCTTCGGGTAACTCTCTCGTACTTCGCCGAGCCGAACGCCTTTAAGCTACGCGTGCTGCACGGACTCGACCTCAAGTGGGACATGCAGGGACCAACGGAGGAAAGGAGCCGGTCCAGAGAGAGTGCGGTCTCACCCAGCTGGATGCCCTGTGCGTCCGCGTGGCCTGAGTAATAGAAGACGAAAAGCTCCACCGGGACGGCCGTGCTCAGCGCGTTGAGCTGCTTCAGCACCTGCTGCGCGGTGGGTTGGCTGAGCGCGTCGACGGTGTCGGGTGAGAAGCCGCCCAATTCGGTGAGTGCGTCACGCATGCGTCGCACGTCGTTCTGGGTGAAGCGCAGTCGTGCTTGGTCTTCGCGGCCGGCGGGGCTCCCGACCAAAAATGCTCGGCGAGAATCGGCAGCCAGAGCGCCCTTGGGTGCCAGCAACAGCGTCAGCAGCGCCAGACGACCCAGCAAACAGGTGCTCAAGGCGCCACTTTCCTGCACTGTCGCTCAATCACTTGTGACACCCGCGGGTTTGGCTCCACGGACGATCTTTTCGACGTCGACCGCCGGCTGGTCAGCGAAGATCGCGATGAAGCGTTCCAAGCCCAGCTCGTCGTCGAGCGTCCAACTCCGATTAACCCGGCGCTTACCTTCGACTCGGTCTGAGAACAATGACGTGAGGGTTCCAGAAGGCGCCACTTCAACCACTGTGACGTACGCGCCGGTGGTCCCGAGGTCAGCTTGCAGGACCTCATGCGGGTGACACGGGTTCTTAAGTCCCCAGAGATCAAACGTGTGACCACCCTTGGCGGTCAGCACGTCGGGCTCCACCGCGTGGCGGACCTGGGTGATGAACATGAAACAAGCCGCCACAGGAACCGCCAACAACAGCCAGCGCGCCGGGGAGAGACGCACCAATCCGGCCTGCCGCTCTCGTTCTCGTCGCTGTGCGCAGTCACGGCAGAGGACGCAGTGCACGCCGAGTCGGACGTAGGCCAAAGGCGAAAGATCGCCAGCGAGGTATTTGAACCAAGTGAGGGAGGAAGGATGTTTCATCTCAAGTCTCTCCCGCCAGGGCGTCGCGGCGAAGTGCGGCCAGGCGCTGATTCACGGTGACTCGAGAGACGCCCATGACCTCCGCGACTTCGCCTTGAGTCAGTCCGTCGACGAAGTGGTAGAGCACCATCAACGCGGTGTCTTCGTCCGCTTCGCCTAGGAGCTTGGTCAGCGAGTCCTTCGCTTCGGTGCGCATTCGAGGATCGCCAGAGGGGAGCGTGGCCTCCATGAGGGCGGTGACCGCAGGAGTCCAGGCATCTCCCGGCGGTAGCGAGCCCGTAGTCGTGACAATGCGCGTTTGCTTGCAATGCCGAACATGTATGCGATTGGGTCGCCGCCTTTGAAGGCGCCTGGTTGTTGCAATAAAGCCAGATAGACCTCTTGCGACAGGTCCTTCGCTTCGGCGTCGTTGCCCAGCAACGTCAGACAGCGCGAGTGCAGTGCAATGCGCGTGCGTTTGTAGAGCGCTTCGATGTCCGTCCGGTTCCACTTCATTCACGTCGCCTGGACAGGGTTATCTGTTCAGACCGATGACGAGTTTCCGTAGGTTCCCGGCACGGTCACCCTTAAGCGTTTGAGGCGATCGCCCTGTGTTCACGGTACGCCCAAAGTGGAAACAGCAACTGTCGCGCGCATCCAGCGACAATCTGCTCACCTCACTTGCCCGTACCTCCAGGAGCACAACTTGAACTTCCCTGCAATCGTCCCCTACCCCGTGACTCAAACCCTCTCCGACCGCTGGGACCTGGCGACGGGGACATCCAGCGTCAGTGATGCTTCGGAGCTCCAGCAGACGAAGGACGCGATGGTGCTGCCGGTCGCGGATGAGTTCCTGCTCACGCCCCTACAAATGGTGAACGGGCGGGTTCGCAGCGCTCTGAACGGCGTGGCCGACAAGTTCGATCTCCAAGGCGCCCTGCCCAAGGGAGATGGTCGCACCGTCATGCTACTGCACGGCTACGGCGATGATGGAATCGGCCTGAAATTCCTTCGAGGGGAGCTCAAGAAGCTCGATTACTCCATCGAAGACCCCGGGTATGGGAGGAACGTCGGCAACCCCTACGAGAACTATGAGTTGGCGGTCGCGCAGCTGAAGAAGCTGGCCAAGAATGGCCGGGTCACCCTCGTGGGCCACAGCCACGGAGGGCTGATGGCCCGGCGTCGGGCGGCGGAGTATCCTGATCTCGTGGAGCACGTGGTCCGGGTTGCGTCCCCCGCGGGCGGGCTCGACACCGCGCAGCGCGGCGCCCGGGCCTTGCTCACGGCGACGATGACCCCGGAAAATAAGCGACTGCTCGAACAGTTCTCTCAGGAAACGATCAAACTCCCCGTCTCACCCAAAGTGAAGCTCACCTCAATCAGCGCCGCCGAGGACGCGGTGATCGATCCGTCGCGCACGCACGACCCGGCTCCTCAGGCACGGCTGAAGCGCGTCCCGGGTTCGCACATTGGCGTCGTCCTGGACTGGCCTCTCGTGAAGGAGCTGGCCGGGGAGGGCGGGCTTTTGCGCGAGTCGATGCGGCGCTAGCAAAGCGCTAGCAATGGAGAAACACAGGTGCGGCGATCCTGCCGAGGCGGTTTTTTGTCGAGTCTCTTCGGCTTGGGCAATCTCCGTGGTCGCAGGCATGACGCGTTCGGGTCGCCCGTGGATTCCGGATCAGGGCGTGGCCAAGTCGCCGCGCTTTGCCCGGCTCGCGCGGTCAGAGAGGTGATCGCGTGGGCGAGCTCCCCCTGCCCAGCGTGTAGCTGACGTTGCCTGGCATGGGCGACAGACGAATCGTCGAAGTCTGGGCGGCACTCGGGAAGAGCATCACCCCATCCGGCGAAAAACCCACGCTGATGACACGGCCATCCACGCCGTCGCCCACGTAGCTGCCCGTGGTCAGCTCACCGGGACACCCCTGGCAAACGCGGTCCAGTAAAACCTGAGCCGCTGTTGTTCGCGAGGAGTGGTTACACCTTCCAGCGGATCCGAAGCGCAGAGAGGCACCGCTCGGCTGGCAACTCCTTCATCCTGGAGTGGATTTGGGGAAAAACGCTCCGCGGAGACGCTTCGACACACGACGGGGCGGGCCACCGAACGCTTCGAGCAACGGATCCGGACCTTGTCGCACCGTGACCAGATCGGCCGCCCGTTGGAGCGAAGTTGGGTGCTTGACCACGTCCGCGGCCGCGACGGCAGCGACGAGTGCCACCCTCGGCGCTTGGGCTGGATCCGCCAGTAACTCTGGCAGTTTGTCCGCCGCGGCTGTCAGCATCGGCGGCACGGGTCCGGTCCGAATGCTCTCAGTAAAACCGTCTTGGAAATGCGCGAGGAGGCGGCGCACCAGGGCGCTGGTAACGGCCGAATTCACCAACGTGCCAACAGCCTGTCCGGTCGTTCGAGCGGCGCCCGAGGCGGCGTCTCCAGCGATGCGACTGACGGGACCTGAGACGACCTGGGGGACCTGCGGAATCAAGCGCATTGAAGTCTTTCGAGATGAGGAACTGCTTCAATTGTCGTCGACTCGGCTTGGAGGTTGCTGAGCACGTTTCGGGCTCGCGTTCGTGTATCTCTCGTTCCCGCATCAGCGGCTGCTTTCGGCCACTTAGAACACACCGCCTTGCTACCCGGCGCACGCGCTCAGCCACGGTCGTCGGTGAAAAGAGGCGCGCGGGAGTCGGAGACCGCCTGGAAAAGGTGGCTGCTCGTCTTCAGCACCTCCGTGAAACCGTGAACCTTTCGGATCATCTGGCCCGTGCTGGCGATGGCGCCGTCGAGCGAATCAACAATCTGAATGACCTTCAGCAGTGCCTGCTGTTGTTCCTTCAGAGAAAGGACGAGCTTGTCCGTCGCCTCGGTGCTCCGCGCGTGAATTTGCGCGATGTCCTCCGTGCGGCGTTGAACGGCGCTCAGCTCCTCAAGGTTCTGCGCCATCGCGCCGCCCCGAGCGCCGAACGCCGTCGAGACGTCGGCGACCAGCCGCTGGACCTGCCGGAGGACCTGGCGGATATAGGCAAGGTCTGACTTGGATTGGCCGGCGAGGGCGCTGACCTCCTCGGCGACGAGCTGAAGACCGGAGCCTTCGTCGGTCTCAAGGCTCGACTCCAAGATGACCTGGACGGCGAGTTGATTCGACAGCTCCGCAAGCTGCCGCACCCGGGCGGATACGCCATTGAGGTCCCGGGAGAGGATGATGAGCTCCTGAGCGTTGGTCCGCGCCTCTTGCTCCCGGACGCGGAGGGCGTCGATCTTGTCCCAATGGGACCGGAGCGCGGCGTCGACCGTGTCCACGCTGGAGAGGGCGTGCGAACCGAGCGTCGCCAACCAGCCCCCGTTGAGCGTCTTCGCGGCCTCGTCTTGGATTCCGGCAATGAACTTCTTCACGGAGATGAATTGTCGCTGTCGCTCGTCGCTCCCACCCTGACGGAAGCGCATCAGGCGGTTGACCTCCTCCCAGGTGGTGAAGAGGTCCCGGGAGCTGCGCCGGAGGTTCTCCTTCGTCTCTCGCAGGGCCGCGCCCACTTTCAGAAGGCGCCAATGGGTGACGCCCAGGGGCCCCTCCGCGCCCCCGGCCGACTCCTCCTCGTCGCCGCTGAGCGCGCCGGTGAGGGTCGCGCATCTGTCGAGCGGGCGGAGCACGTGGCGGCGAGTCCAGAGCGCGCAGGCCACCGCGAGCACCTCTGCCAGGCTGCAGAGCGCCCAGAGCGTGCGCACCTCCCGTGACTCCGAAAGTCTCACCGTGTCGAGCGCGGGCCCCACCTGCTCAAACGCAGCTCCCTCGATGGCCGCTTCGAGGGCAGAGCGCCCGGTGAGCGACTCCTGTCTTCGGCCATGCAACGCTCCCAGTCCGACCGCGATGCTCAAGAGCGAGACCAACCCTATCGCCGTCAGGCTCCAGGTCTTGCCCGCGCGGGCGTGGGAGAGCTCTTGGGCAACGACGCTCGCCTTCCCGCGGAGAGTCTCCACTTCCGTGATGATCCGCTGGAGCTGGGCGCACAGCTCCACCATCGCCTGTCTGCCGGTGACGCTGCCGCCCAGCGTTTGCATGAGCTTCTCCAGATGTTCGGAGAGCCCCCAGATCGACTCGTTTTGCCGCTGAGCGGAGCTGGCGACGTGCTGGGCGACGGCGCTGCTCTGGAGCAAAGCAGAGAGCAGGGTCCGCATCCTCGCGCTCGACTCCGAGAGCCCTTCGAGCATCGTCTCGATCGTCCGCGCCCCCTCCTCACTCGAGCGGGTCGTGGACACCATCCGCTGCTGAATTCCGCCAATCACTTGTCGCAGATCGGCGAGATCCGCGAGCGTCTGCGACGCCATCTCCTGCAGTCGCTGGGCGAGGACGGCGAAGCCGCGCCCAGCCCCCCCGTTGCTCGCGGCGACGATGGTTGCATTGAAGCTGACGGTTTCGAGCTTGGCGGCTAACGCTTCGAGGCGACTGAGCACCTCGTTGACCCGCTCTACCTGGGATGAAAGGCCCGCCGCGAGAGCCCGCGTCCCTGCGACACGGCCTCGGATGGACTCGATGGCCGTCTTGCCCGCCTCCCACCCTCCCTGAGCGAGCGCGCTCGCGGCTTCGGCTCGCTTCACCTCGTGCCGTACGGCCAAGGCGTCGTTTCCGGATTGGTGGCAGACGTCCGAGAGCCGGGCCGTGGCGCTCCGAAGCTCCGTCAAGAGCCCCTTGAGCCGTTCGCCTGACTCCCTTCGATCGGCAAGGATCGCTTCGAACATCTGGACGATCGGCCGGAGCTGACCCAGCTGCTCCTCCAAAAGCGCGATGAGCTCTCGCAGGGCGTTTCGCTCGCGGCTCCAGCGCAACCCAAGGCTCCGCGCCGGGCCTGGGCGCTGCGACGTGCTGCGCCCGCGCCTCAAAGGGAGCAGGACGGAGACGTGGAGCCAAAGCGTCGCGCCCACGCTCAGCCCGAGCACGCACAGGCACAGCCCCCAGCCCAGGAACAGTCGGTCGGGGTGGGGCCGAAGGCGGCTCGCGACCTCGGAGGCCAGCGCTCCTTCGTGACCCGTTGGCGCCGTTCCCGGCAGGTCGCTCTGCGCCCAGGCGTAGAGCCTTGCCTCCACGTTCGAAATCGCCTCGCGGCCCTCCGCTCCGCTGCGGTAGACGAGGATCAACCCAAGCAGCGGTGAGAGCATCCCCAACGCCAGGCAGAGGCGTACGCCGAGCATTGGGCTGCCTTTCATGCGAGGGATTCCTTTCGAGAGCGCTGGGGCAACCAGCGCTGCTTTTTGATGCTAGGCCAAGGGCCCCCGCGCTCAGAAGCGCCCTGCTTGGCCCCCAGGCACCTACTCCTGTCCTTCCGGCGCATATCGCGGCTCTCCCCGCGGAGCGGGTGCTGGGTAGGTTCGTTGCGCGGC
>JBQTKE010000163.1:0-4986 GCA_052386435.1 Myxococcaceae bacterium | reverse complement strand
GGAGTCCAGGCCGCGCCGAAGGTCTTCGCGTCCAGCCCTCGGTTGCCAAAGAACTGCGTCCACTGCGCAGGCGAGTACGCGTTGGCGACGCCGGCGTAGTCAGTCACCAACTGCTTGGCGGTCTCAGCGGGGATCGCTCCGTCCGACAGCTTCTTCACCGCCTCCTCGAACTGCGCACGGGTCGCGCCAGGGACGCCCAGCCCCAAGGTCTTCTCCACGAAGAACTTGAACCGCTCGCCGTTGATGTCGGTGTTGATGACCGGATTGGATCGGCCCTTGAACGCGTCCGCGATGGCTCCCAGCTGTGGCTTCCAGAAGTAGTCCGGAAGATCGGCGGTGTCCGCGACGGGCAGCTTGTTGGCGATGGGCTTGAGCGACGGGTGATCCGCCTCGTACGCCTTGACCATCTTCCCGTTCGCGTCCGCCACGACGTAGATGTTCCACTTCTGTTCGCTGATGGAGGGCGCTTCTTCGTGGTCGTTGGTCGCTTCCACGCCGTACTTGCCCACCGCGCTCACCAGCCTCACCGAGCTTCCGGCCCGAACGCCTTCCTGCTTGGCGATCTCCAGAATGGACTTCTCCGCTGCCGTGGAGACCTTGCTGCTCGTCATCTCCGCGCCAACGAACGGCTGGTTCCAGACCTCCCGGTTGCCCTTCTTTTTGTCATTCCAGATGTCCGCCACCACGCCGCCGCCGCCGTTGGTGAGGTACTGGCGCATGCCGACGAGCAGGTCTTCCGCGGTCACGCGCGTGTCGTTGAGCGCCGCGCCGGAGTTGAGAGAAATCTTGTCCGCGACGCCCATCATCCAGTTGCCCAGATCCGCTCGGGACAGCCACTCACCGGCGAGCCACACGCCGCGCTGGCCTGCTGGCCCTTCCACGTCGACGCGCTTGTTCACTTCGTTGTCCAGCGCCGCCCAGCTCCAGG
Source organism: Myxococcaceae bacterium (assembly GCA_052386435.1). Lineage (GTDB taxonomy): Bacteria > Myxococcota > Myxococcia > Myxococcales > Myxococcaceae > JBQTKE01. The sequence goes on along the minus strand of JBQTKE010000163.1, from coordinate 4,058 downwards.
CGTGGCATTTCCCCCACCAATACGCGGCCTGCGGATCATAGAAGTCCTTGGAGCTCGCCATCCGCTCGAACCCAGCGTCGCGAATACCGAAGAGCGCCGCCGCTCGGTCCAGCGACTTGCCCGGCGACTGCCCGCGCAGCGCTTCCAGCTCCTTGTCGCTCAACACCGTCGTCTCCGGCGCAACGGTGCCGTGCTGATGGCGGAGCACGCCTTCCTTCATGGAGTCGTAGCCGCGCGTGTACGGGGTCACACCGGAGCTGCTTTCCATCGTGCCAGTGCCGTTGAGGATCATCGCGTCGTCTTCAAGCCGGTCCGCGCGGCCGCCCAGTTTCAACTCGAAGAAGTCGGTCGCCGTCAGTTGCTCAGGTGCCGGTGTCTGGGCAATCGCTTCAAGCCCGGCGATCCCGCCGGTTTCCATGATGTCGCGGTTGCGTGCGAGCGCCGCGGCGGCTTCACGCCGTTCCGCAGCGCTGGTTCCGCCGTAATCCTGAGTGGATTCGACGTACCCCTTCACTTCCTTGTCGTCCCATTCCCCGTCAGCAATGTCACGGGTCTCAATCGAACGCATCACACGAACGGTCATAGCGATTTCCCCACGAAGAGAGTCTCAAGGGGGGTTGTCGCGACGTGCTGTGATGGGGTTGCTGAAAAAACAGCTTTGACCAGCTTTGACCATCCGCGATGGTAACGCCGTCGCGTGACGCTATGCGGCCGCTTCGTCCACCGCGTTGGTCGACAGCGCGCCGGAGCGCAGCGTCAACAGCGCGATCTCGTGGGGAGCGCGGAAGCGGACCGGCACGCTCGCGCCCAAGCCGCGCGTCACGTAGAGGAGCGAACCCTCAATTTCAAAGAAACCGGCGAGGTACTTAATGCCCACGCGCGCGGACAAATACGGGGTGACCTTCTTCACGAAGACCTGCCCGCCGTGGGTATGGCCCGAGAGGATCAGCGCCGGCTTGTATGCGTGCAACCGGTCCGCGCTCTTTGGATCATGCGAGAGCACGATGCGGGTCGCGTCTTCCGGCACACCCTTGAACGCGGCCTCCGGATCATCGTGCTTGGTGACAGAGTCATCCACGCCGACGAGGTGCAGCTGGGAGCCGCGCAGCTGCAGCACCCGGTGTTCGTTGGTGAGGACGTCCACGCCCGCCATGGCCAGCGCGTCGCGAACCTTCGCGGCATCGCTCCAGTGATCGTGGTTGCCCAGCGTGGCGTACGCCGGGACTTTCAACTCCCGCAGCGCTTCGGTGAGCAGCTTCACCGGGCGCGCTGTCATGCAAACGTAGTCGCCGGTCAGCACCACGAAGTCCGGCTTGAGCGCGTTCATCATCTCCACGGCCATGTGGAGGCGGCGCGGCTTCACCCCGGTGCGAACGTGAATGTCGGAGATCTGCCCAAGCCGCACGCCATCCAGCGCGGTCGCGATGCGTGGAGAGACCGCGTCATGGCTGCAGAGCGTAGGCGGCCGAACGCGGGAAGGCTTCTTCGAGGCGGGCACCCCTCCGGCGACCAGAGGAGGGCGGCGAAAAAGGGTCTTCAGGTTCGGCCGAGGCATTTGGGGCACGTGAACAGAGAATGGGGGGAGAGAAATTCCGGTAGGCGTTGCGGTCCTTCAGGCACCGCTGACCATGCGACCATCCACCCGGTTTCGGCCCGCCTTCTTCGCCCGATACAGGTACTTGTCGGCGGAGGCGATCAGCTCTTCCGGTTCGGAGAAGTCCGAATCGGTCAACGTCGCCACGCCCAAGCTGATGGTGGCGCGAATGGGCGTCCCGCTGAACACAAAGTTGTAGCCGTCAATCGCGCGCCGGCAGCGTTCCGCGCAAATGGCGGCCTTCTCTTCAGAGGACTCGCGGAGCATCAGCGCGAACTCTTCACCACCGTAGCGCGCCAAGACGTCTTCGCTGCGCACCGCTTCGTTGATCTTCTGTGCGATCTTGGCGAGGACGAAGTCGCCGGCTTGGTGCCCGAAGGTGTCGTTGATCTTCTTGAAGTGATCCACGTCGAACATCACCAGCGACAGATTCACGCGGTGACGCAGGCAGTACGCGAACTCTTTCTTCAGTGAATCAATGAAGAACTTCCGGTTGTAGAGCCGGGTCAGGCCGTCGCGCGTGGCGGACTCGTAGATGCTGCGCTGGTACTGCTCTTCCAACTCGTCCTGCAGCGAGAACTTGAGCACCGTGTTGGTGCCGATCTGAATCTTGTCGCCATCATTCAGACTGGCCATGTCGACCTTGTTGCCGTTCAGATACGTGCCGTTGGTCGAGCCCAGATCCACGACTTGGTAACCGCCGCTGGCGCCTCTGACGATCTTCGCGTGCTTGCGCGAGATGCCGTCGTCTTCGACCTGAAAGTGGGCCTCCGCGCTGCGACCCAGAACAACTTCCGCGGTCTCCAGCTTGTGCATCCGTCCGATGCCGGCCGCGGATTTCGCAGCCAAAACGATGAGGTAAGCGCTCTGCGCTTCCGGTTTCCCGGTGACCCCAGGGATCGAGTAGATCGACGTCTTCTCCTCGGACATGCGACGGCCATGTTACCGGTGGTCCACGCTCGCCGCCATGGAGGGGGAATGCCCCCTCTTACCTAGGGCGTGACAGGTGTTGAGAAGTCCGCTCACCTGCGACAGACCGCTCCAAGTAGCACCGAATTCGCTCCGGACCCCGCTCGTTCGCCAGGGCATGCATCAGCTTCACGACAGCCGCCGAGGGGGTCATGTCCCCTCCGGAGATTGCCCCCTCCGCCAACGCCTTGGCACCGGATTCATAGAGGGAAAGATCGACCCCGTTTCGGTACGCCTGGCTGACCACGACGACCGGAACGCCCCGTCGCCGCGCCGCTCGAAAGAACGGCAGCAAGGATCGACCAAGCTTGGCCTGGGAGGGGAAGTTTCCGGCGCCGTAAGCCTCCACCACCACCCCACGCACATGCTCGAGCAAGGCGAGTGGGAGCTTCGGGTCCAGGCCGGGAAAAACCTTAAGCAGAAAGACGCGCGGGTCTAGCGCCTGGACGACCTGGAACGGACCCTTGGTGCGAAGCCCTTCACTGAAGTTCGTCGCCACGCCCAGCGTTCCCAGCACCGGGAAGTTGGGACTCTCGAACGCGTCGTATTCGGCGACCTTCACCTTGCGCGCTCGGTTCCCTCGATACAGGTGCGAATCGAAGCAGAGCGTCACTTCCTTCGGGCCGCGCAGCGCGGAGGTCACCGCGTCGATCAAGTTGAGCCGAGCGTCGCTGCGAATCTCGCCGAGCGGTCGCTGCGATCCTGTCAGCACCACTGCCTTCTTTAGACCCGGGAGCATGAAGGAGAGCGCGCTCGCCGTATACGCCAGCGTGTCCGTTCCGTGCGTGACCACCGCGCCGTCAAATTGGGGCAACCGCGCGTGGAGGTGCTTGGCCAGTTTGCTCCACAGCTCTGGCTGCATCTCGCAGCTGTCGATGTTGGAGAACAGCTCCAGCTCAATGTCCGCGAGCGAGAAGAGCTCCGGAGCGCGGGTTTTGAGCGTGCGTGTGAACGCTGCGGGACGCAGTGCGGACGGCTTTCCGCCGGCCATGCCCAGCGTGCCGCCGGTGTGAAGGAGAAGGAGGCGAGCCATGTCCGACCTATACAAGTCCCAAAATCGATGGCGAGAAAGTCCGCGCTCTTCTAAAAGCGATCGCGTGCATTCTCCCCGTTGGACATTGTTGGTCATCCCCGTGGTTGCCGCAGCCCTGACCGGCGCCACCTGCACCAAGGCGGCGAACGACACGCCCCAGACGGGCTCCGTCCCAAAGCCCGAATCGGGCGTGGGCGGAAGTGGAGCGACCACGTCTCCGGAGTCGCCAAAGGCGCTGCTCACCGGCATCCCTGGCATGGACTTCTCCGCCCTGAACGACGGCGCGAAGAGGGAGCTGGCCACCGTCTTCACCGACGAATTCTGCTACTGCGGCTGCCCCCACACGTTGGGCGCCTGCTTGAAGACCCACGCTTCGTGCAAACACGCGAAGCGGATGGCGCTGCTCGCCGCGACCGAAGTCTCCGCGGGCCAACCGGCGACCGCCGTCGTCAACACACTCTC
>JBQTKE010000162.1:0-16393 GCA_052386435.1 Myxococcaceae bacterium | reverse complement strand
CACACGCGTCCGCCGGCATGCACGCGCCCGCAATCCGAAGCGGACCCGCGGTCACCACGTCACGACTGGGCAGCAGCGTCTCTTGGACCGCCCGCGCCAGCTGCATCTCGCGTTCCAGCACGGCCTTCTGCTTCACATCCTCCATCAGCCACTGGATGCGATCCGCCATGTGGTTGAAGACGACGCTCAACGTCGACACTTCACGACCTGAAATGTGCGAGGTGCTCACGCGCGCTTCGAGATCGCCTTCACCCAACTGCTGTGCTCTCAACGTCAGCGCCGCGAGCGGACGGCTGATGCGCCGACTCTGAAACGCGGCATAGACGGCAGCCAACACCACGAAGAACACGCCCAGCACCACGGTGCGCACGGTGTTGGCTTGCAGCGCTTGCGCCTTGTTTCGCTCCAGCTCTCCCAGCTCCTGCTGTAGCGCGTCCAGCGAGTAGCCCAGCACCACCAAGCCCTGACCCGCGCTCGACCCGTAGTCGATCGGCTCTTGGTATTCGAAAACCAATTTCGACCCATAGGTCGCGGTGGCCCAGCTCCGCACGTGTGGGCGAGCGTCCTGCGTCCCCACCGGATGCTTCGGATAGGTGTCCGCGACCGTCAAACCCTCGGCGTCGAGCACGCGCACGCGGACCACGTTCGGGTTGTTGGCGATCACCGCCCGAACTGTCTCGGTGATGAACGAATAATTGTTGTCACGCAGCGAAGCGCTGGACGCCAACGACAGCGTATGGGTGACGGTCGCGCCCAGCTCGCGCGTCTGCTCCTCGAACCGCGTCCGATAAAGCTGAGCGGTGTCGGTGAACTGGCGCTGCGTGTTCACCGCGGTCGCCCAGCCCCCCAGCCCCGCGATCAAGATCACCAACAGCGTCGTCGACAGCAGCAGGACCTGCTCCAGCTTCAGCCCTCGAACGCCCTCCAGATTCGCCGGCGCCGCGCGCGCCGCATCGCTCAGCGAAATCTGACCGGAGACGCCCGAGACCTGAGTCTGCGTCATGCCTTTCTGCACGCGCGCGACTCTACTCGAGGAACTGCACACCGCCCGTTGCTTTCACACGCGCCATCCTCTACGGTCCGCGCCCTTCAAACATGTCCGACAACACCAGAAAGCCAATGGAAGACGGGGATTTAGGGGCCAAAGAGGCCGAGCTCTACGCTGCGCGGCTGGAGAAGAGCCGCAAGTGGAAGGAGCTGGGCGCGAACCCCTTCGGCAACGGCTTCAAGCCTCAGCACCTCGCCGGCCGAATTCTCTCCACGCACGCGAACGCCACCGCTGAAGAGCTGGAGAAGGCCACGCCGGTTTCGTACACAGTCGCGGGCCGTGTCGTCGCCGAGCGTTCTTTCGGCAAGGCCGCCTTCATCAAGATCCGCGACCGCTCGGGCGAGATTCAGATCCACGTGAAGAAGGACGCGCTGGGGGACGCGTACGAGCTGTTCAAGCTGGTAGAGCGCGGCGACTTTGTGGGCGTCACCGGCACGGTCTTCCGATCCAAGACGGGGGAGCTCACGCTCTCCGCGACCCAGCTCACGCCCCTCACCAAAGCGCTGCGATCTCTTCCAGAGAAGTGGCACGGCTTGACGGATCAGGAGGCCCGCTACCGTCAGCGCTATTTGGATCTCGTCTCCAACACGGGGGTCAAGGACACGTTCCTGCGCCGCACCAAGCTCACCAAGTTCATCCGCGACTTTTTAGACGCGCGTGACTACGTGGAAGTCGAGACGCCGATGATGCACCCGCTGGTCTCCGGCGCGGCGGCGCGGCCCTTCTCCACGCACCACAACACGCTCGACATCCCGCTCTTCATGCGGATTGCGCCCGAGCTCTACTTAAAGCGCCTGGTCGTGGGCGGGTTCGATCGCGTCTACGAGATCAACCGCAACTTCCGCAATGAAGGCATCAGCACTCGGCACAACCCCGAGTTCACGATGCTGGAGTTCTACCAGGCGTACGCGACGTACGAAGACCTGATGGATCTCACGGAGGAGATGCTCTCCGAAGCGGCCACCCACGTCGTGGGCACCTTCAAGTTCGTCTACCAAGAGCACGAGCTGGACTTCGGCAAAGGGTGGAAGCGCATCCCCATGACGGAGGCGATCCGCGAAGCGGTGAAGGGGCTCACCGACAAGGACATGGCGGATGCGGAGCGGCTGCGCCACGAGGTGCTCAAGGGCAGCCACGGTCAGGCCGAACGCGCGGCCATTGATCAAATGGCCCACGGCGAGCTGGTGGGCGCGCTCTTCGAACAGCACGTCGAGCACACGCTCACGCACCCGACGTTCATCACCCACTTCCCCACCGCGGTCAGCCCGCTGGCGCGAAGAAACGATAAGAACCCGGAAATGACGGATCGGTTCGAGCTGTTCGTCGCCGGCCGAGAGATCGCCAACGCGTTTTCCGAGCTGAACGATCCGTTGGATCAGAAAGAGCGCTTCCTCGCGCAGTTGGACGCGAAGAAGCGGGGACAGCAAGAGACGATGGACTACGACGACGACTACATCCGCGCGCTCGAACATGGCCTGCCGCCCACGGCTGGTGAGGGCATCGGGATTGATCGTCTGGCCATGCTGTTCACCAACGCGCCGTCGATTCGCGATGTCATTCTCTTCCCTCTGCTGAAGCCCGTGAATGGCTGACCTTCCCCAGCTGCCGCAGTCCGGACCTGTCCCGCCCACACCCGCTCCCTTCGCCTCGCGCCACGAACGACTGACCCGCTTCGTCGCGCCCTGGCTATGGCTGGGCGGTACGGTCGCCTGCGTGGGCTTGGGGCTGATCACGGCGAGCGTGCGGGCGCCGGCGCTCCTCTTGGCGGGCATCGGTTGTTGGTTGGCAGGCTGGGTGTTCATCGCGCTGGGCATCCGACGCGAGAAACCAAAGCTCCGCGTCGCCAGTGAAGCGGTGGGCGCCAAGCTCTATCCGCGGCTATCGAACTACCGCGACTTCTACTGGGGAACGCTGGCCGCCTACGGCGGAGGCTTCTTCATCGCGGAGTGGGTGCTCATTGTCGCGCACACGCTGCTCGCGGGATCCGGCAGCGGCAAGGCGCAAGCGGCGGTCGGATTGTCGTTGGCGCCTCCCATCGCCTTCGCGATCTCCCTTTGTCTCGCCGCGAGTATCGCCTTCGTCGCAGGCTTCTTCGGAAGCGTGCGCGCGCGTCGGCTTGCGATTCCGGAGGCCACTGTCGGGGCGATCTATTTCGGGCTCCCGATCCCGGCGTTTCTGACGTTGCTCAGTCAGAGCTCGGGCATGCAGCTCAAGTTTGGAGCGCAGCTGCGAGAGGTCTTCTACGTCGCCTCGCTCCTCGGCCGTCCGGAGATTGGGATCTGGCTGGTCTACGCCGGGCTCTGCTTAGCGCTCGGCTTGGGCGTGACGTTTGGATTTGTCGCGACGGGGAGTGGCCGCTTCGATCTGAAGACGGGCTTCGAGCTCTTCATCGCCCGCCGGCACGTCGCGGTTTTCCAGCCACGCATCATCCTCGTGGCGGCGTTCATCCTGATCACGTTCGTCGTTCCTGCGCTGGTGATCATCTTCATGGTCAAGGCGGCGGATAAGGCGGTCGAGCGCACCCGCGAACGCCGGCTGGGCGAAGTTGATCCGTTACTGGCGACCGCCGCGAAGAACGAGCGCGCGGCCTCCGAGCTCTCGCCGTCAGAGTTCATGACCTTGATCTCGATCATCGGGGTGGGCACCGGCGTGATGTCGCTGATCATCGTGCTTTCGGTGATGAGCGGCTTTGAGGCGGACCTCCAGCAGAAGATCCTCGGCACCAACGCCCACGCGGTCGTCCTCAAATACTCCGACTCCTTCGAGGACTACGGCGAGGCGATGGAGAAGATCGCCACCATCCCCGGGATCACCGGCCAGACGCCGTTCATCATGAACGAGGTGATGATCTCTTCGGAGGGCAACATCTCCGGCACGGTCATCAAGGGGATCGATCCGGAGACGGTGGGGCAGGTCTCGGACTTGCCGCGCAACATTCAGCCGGGCGGCAAGCTGGAGTACCTGGTCCAGCCGGAGAAGATCCTGGAGAAGCGCAAGCTCCATGAGCCATTCGATCCGGAGGAGAACAGCTCTCCGGATTTGGAGAACGATCCGATCATCGGCAAACCCAAGCCGAAGCCGGAAGGGAGCAAGGAAGCCATTCTTCCAGGCATTGTGGTGGGGCGCGAGCTGGCGTCATCGCTCAAGGTCGTGGTCGGTGATCGCGTCAACGTGGTCTCGCCGCTGGGCGGGGACATGGGACCGCAGGGGCCCATGCCGAAGATGCGTCCGTTCCGCGTCGCCGCGATCTTTCACAGCGGGATGTACGAGTACGACTCGAAGTTCGTCTACATTCGCATCGACGAGGCCCGGAAGTTCTTCAACGTGAAGGGCGCGACGGGAATCGAGCTTAAGGTCGCGGACATTGACGACGCCCGGAAGATCGCGCGGCAAGCCTACGACAAGCTCGAGGGCTACCCCTTCCACACCAAGGACTGGGGCGAGATGAACCGAAACCTCTTCTCCGCGCTTCGCTTGGAGAAGCTGGTGATGGGGATCATTTTGTCGATCATCGTCATCGTCGCCGCGGGGTTGATCGTCGCCACGGTGGTCATGCTGGTGCTGGAGAAGCGCAAAGAGATCTCCGTGCTCAAAGCGCTGGGTGTTCCGGACGGCGGCATCGTGAAGATCTTCCTCGCCGAGGGCCTGCAGATTGGCTTCGCGGGCGGACTGCTCGGGCTCGTCACCGGACTCGGCTGGTGCCTGTTGATTGAGAAGGTCGGCATCAAGCTCGACCCAGAGGTCTATTACATCCCCGCGCTTCCGGTCCGGATCGAGCCGGTGCAGACGGCGCTGGCGGTGGTGGTCGCGATCCTCGTCACCTACCTCGGATCCATCTATCCCGCGATTGAGGCGTCGCAGGTGGAACCGGTGGAAGGGTTGAAGGCGGAGTAGCCATGGCGTTCCTCGAGATTCGCAACGTCTTCAAGAGCTACTTCCTCCACGGCAAACGGATTGACGTGCTGCGCGGGGTGTCGTTGGAGATCCAGAAGGGCGAGCTGGTCTCGCTGATTGGCGCCTCCGGGGCAGGGAAGAGCACTTTTCTCCACGTGCTGGGGACGCTCGATACGCCCGCAGCGGGTGAGCTCTTTTTCGAAGGGCGCTCGGTTTTCGATCTCAGCGACGCGGAGGTAGGCCAGTTTCGGAACCGCACCATCGGGTTTGTTTTCCAGAGCCACTACCTGTTGCCGGAGTTCACCGCGCTGGAGAACGTGGCCATGCCCGCGCTCATTCAGCGTCAGGATCGAACGAAAGCGGTGAAGAAGGCCCGCGAGCTGTTGGAGCGTGTCGGCTTGGGCGCTCGTGTGGATCACCGGCCGGGAGAACTCTCCGGCGGCGAGGCCCAACGTGTCGCCTTGGCCCGCGCGCTTGCCTTAAGCCCAGCGCTTCTCCTGGCGGACGAGCCCACCGGAAATCTGGACCCCACCACGGGTGAAGGCATCTACCAACTCTTGCGCGACGTGAACCGCGATCTGGGTATCACCGCGGTCGTCGTCACCCACAACGAGACGCTGGCGCAGGCGATGCCTCGTCGCCTCCGTCTCGCCGCCGGCCAGGTCACCACAGCTTGAGGTCACGGCTTTTTCAACGTGAAGGCCTCCGTGGTGATCCTCAACTGCGGCCTGGCATCCGTAGGACCAATCCCCTAGATTGCGCGCCCCTTTGAAGGCTCACGTGAAATTCGCCCGCATTTTCGGCCTCTTCGCTCTCGTCACGGTGCTCGCAACAGCCGGTGATGCCCACGCGCAACGCAAACGTCCCGGTGGCAAACGCACCGGCGCCGCCGCTCCCGCCAAGTCAGCACCGGAAGCGCCGGCGCCCACTCCAGACCTGGTTCCTGAGCCGCCGCCGGAAGAGCCCACTTCGGACGTCCCTGTCGCGGACTCCAGCCGCGCAATTGAGCGCATCGCGGAGATTCGCGTCGAAGGAAACCGACGCGTCGAAGCGGAAGCGGTGAAGCGCGCGTTGCGGAACCGCGAAGGCCAGCTCTTCGACTCCTCAAAGACGGCCGAAGACCTGCGCGCGCTCTGGGCCCTCAACTACTTTCAAGACGTCCAACTCCTTGTGCAGCGTCGAGGAGAGAAAGGGCTCGTCTACGTCATCCGCGTCTCGGAGCGTCCGTCCATCCATGAGGTGAAGCTCTCCGGCAATGAAGAGCTCTCCAAGGACGACTTCAAGGACACGCTGGACATCAAGACGTACTCGATTCTCGACCTGGACGCGGTCCGCCGGAACGCGAAGAAGGTCCAAGAGAAGTACGTGGAGAAGGGGTTCTTCCTGGCGGAGGTCACCCACAAGATCGAACCGGTCCCCGGCAGCACCAGCGTCGACGTGGTGTTCGTCATCCGCGAGCACTCCAAGGTCATGGTCAAAGAGATCCACTTCATTGGCGCGCAGCAGGTGCCTCAGGAAGAGCTCAAGGCCGTGATGGCGACCAAAGAGGGCGGGCACCTCTCGTTCCTCTCCGGTGAAGGCACGTACCGCGAGGAGATCTTCCAGCGCGACTTGGCGGTGATCCAGGCGGCCTACTACGACCGCGGCTTCATCAACGTGAAGGTAGACAAGCCGCAGGTCTCCATCTCTCCCGATAAACGCTTCATCTACATCACGCTCCACATTGAGGAGGGCGAGCCCTACAACATCGGCCGTCTCGACGTGTCCGGCGACCTGCTCTCCAGCAAACAGGTGTTGATCGACAAGATGTCCAGCCGCGCCGGTGAGCTCTTCAACCGATCCAAGCTCTCCAAGGATATTTTAGCGCTGACCGACGTCTATTACGACGAGGGTTACGCCTACGCGAACATCACTCCGGTCACGCAGGTGAACCCGGAGAAGAAGCTGATCGACCTGACCTTCGACATTCAGAAGGGCAAACGGGTCTACATCGAGCGCATCGATCTCGTCGGCAACACCAAGACCCGCGACAAGGTCATTCGCCGCGAGATGCGCGTCTACGAAGGAGAGCTCTTCTCCGGCGTGGGCATGCGCAAGAGCAAGGAGCGCGTCACGGCGCTCGGGTTCTTTGAGACGGTCGAGGTCACCCACAAGCCCGGCACTGACGACACGCACGTGGTCGTTCAGGTCGAGCTGAAAGAGAAGGCGACCGGAACGTTCCAGGTCGGCATGGGCTTCTCCAACGTGGAGAACTTCATCTTCACGGCGCAGATCTCCCAGAACAACTTCCTGGGATGGGGGCAGTCGGTCTCCGCCAGCGCGCAGCTCTCCAGCTTGCGCCAGTTTCTGCAGCTGTCTTGGTACGACCCGTACTTCTTAGACACCCAGTTCATCCTCTCCGCGGACTTCTACCGGATGCAGGCGGACTACCAGGGCTTCATCCGCGACGCGCTGGGCGGCAACGTCAACCTTGGCCGCCACATCTTCGAAGACATGATGATGAACCTCACGTACACGCGCGAGTACGTGACGGTGGAGACGGGCACCACGTCCACGTCGCAGAACATCTCCTACGCGAACCTCGCACGCAGCGGCGTCACCTCGTCCTTTCGCCTCTCTTGGACTTGGGACAGGCGCGACAACCGGCTCTTCCCCTCCAACGGCTTCATGCATTTCGCGTCCGTCGAAGTGGCGCCGCCCATTCTTGGCGGCAGCTTCATCTTCGCGCGCTACACCGGCTACACCCGTTGGTATTGGCCGCTCTTCTGGGGAATCGTCTTCAAGACGAACGCCAACATTGGTTACATCCAGCAGCTGGACAACGGCAACCCGTTGCCGATTTCAGAAATGTATTACCTGGGCGGCATCAACACTGTCCGCGGCTACTTCCTGCGATCGATCAGCCCGTACACCGCGGTCCCCCTGAGCAGCGAACCGGGAGCAGGAATCAGCGACTCCTACGCCCCGTTCAACGTGGGTGGTGACAAGCAATTAATCCTCAATGTGGAGCTTGAATTTCCGATCTTCGAAAAGGTCGGTATTCGCGGCGTCATCTTCTACGACGCCGGCAACACCTGGGCGCGCAACGAGCAGTTTTTCCAGGACAAACAAGACCGGTTGCCGCTGGGTGTCTTCCACTCCATTGGCTTCGGGTTCCGCTGGTTCTCGCCCATCGGACCGCTGCGCTTCGAGTGGGGCATCCCCCTCAATAAGCGCCCGAATGATCAGCCGATTTTGTTCGAGTTCACGATTGGCAACTTCTTCTGATATGGGCCCCAGCCCTGTCACGGATTTCTTGGGAGCAGCACATGTCGATTCACCCTGCGTTGAAGGCGCTCGCCGCCCTCCTTCCTCTCGTCCTGTCCACCGCGGCCAAGGCTGAAATCAAGCTCGGCTACGTGGATCTGCAGCGCGCGCTGGTCGAAGTCGAAGAGGGCCGCGCCGCCAAGAAGCGCCTCCAAGGCATGCTCGAGGGGAAGCAGAAGGACCTAGACAAGGAGCAGGAAGCGCTCCGCAAGGAGAAGGAGCTGCTGGACAAGCAGGCCTCCGCGATGAACCAGGAGACGCTGGTTCAGAAACAGACCGAGCTCCAGAAGAAGCTCTTCGACCTGGCCCAGAAGTGGGAGAAGGGCAAGCAGGAGATGGCGGGCAAAGAGCGCACCGAGCTCCAGTCGATCTTCCAGAAGATGGACCCGATCATCGCGCAGATCGCCCAGCGTGAAGGGTTGACCATGGTCTTCGAGAAGACCGACTCTGGCCTCGTTTACGCGCCGGCCAGCCTGGACCTCACCAACGAGCTGGTTCGTCTCTACAACGACAAGAACAAGGGCGCGGCTGCACCCGCGGGCGCGAAGACCACCGCGAACGCCAAGCCGGAAGCCGCCAAGACGGAGACCAAGAAGTAGGCCGTCGCCTGCTTCCGTTTCGGCAGATGGCCGCCGTCAGAAGGCTTGAAGAGCTGGCCCGCCACGTCTCCGGAGAGGTGGTGGGCGATAGCTCGCTGTCGATCTCTGGGCTCAACGGACTGGCAGAGGCGGGGCCTACCGAGCTGTCCTTCTATGGCAGCTCCAAGTACCGCCAGCAGCTGCAGGAGACGCGCGCCGCGGCGGTGTTGATCAACGGCTCCGCGCCCGAGCGCAAAGATCTCACCTACGTGCGCGTGGGCAATCCACATCTCGCGTTCGCGAAGCTCTTGGCGCTGCTGAATCCGCAGGAAGCCGCTCCCGCGGGTATCGCGCCGGGCGCGTACGTTCACCCCACCGCCACGGTTCATCCCTCGGCCACCGTGATGGTCGGGGCTACGGTAATGGCAGGCGCGACCATCGGACCGCGCGCGGTCCTTCATCCTCACGCTCACGTCGGCGAAGGGTCCTCGGTTGGCGAGGACACGCTCCTCTATCCCGGTGTGGTCGTCCGCGAGCGCTGCACGCTGGGCAACCGCGTCATCATCCACGGCAACACGGTGATTGGCGCGGACGGGTTTGGGTTCGCCTTGGACATGGAGAAGGCGGAGCACTTCAAGATTCCCCAGACCGGCACCGTGCGCATCGAAGACGACGTGGAGATCGGTGCCTGCTGCTGCGTGGATCGCGCCACGTTGGGTGAGACGGTGGTGGGGCGCGGCACCAAGATCGACAACCTGGTTCAGATCGCCCACAACGTGAAGGTGGGGCCGTTCTCGCTCATCTGCGCGCAAGTCGGCGTCTCCGGCTCAACCGAAATGGGGCAGGGCGTGGTGCTGGCAGGACAGGTGGGCGTGGTCGGTCACGTGCGCGTTGGCAACATGGTGAAGGTGGGCGCCCAGTCAGGCGTCGCCGGAGATCTCGAGGACGGCGCGGTCGTCAGCGGATCGCCCGCGGTGGATCATCGGGCGTGGCTGCGCTCGGCGGCGGCCCAGACGGCGCTACCCGATCTGTTGCGTGAGCTCCGACAGCTGCGGAAAAAAGTCGATGCGCTGGAGAAGCGCGAGAGGGGGGAGAACCCATGATGGACCTCCTGGAAATTCAGAGGCTGTTGCCGCACCGCTACCCGTTTCTTCTCGTAGACCGGGTGATTGAGATCGTCCCTGGTCAGAAGCTCACCGGCTTCAAGAACGTCACGGTCAACGAGCCGTTCTTCAACGGCCACTTCCCAGGTCACCCGGTGATGCCGGGCGTCTTGATTCTGGAAGCGCTGGCCCAGGCGTCCGCGATCCTTGCGTACAAGAGCGCGGGCATGGACCCTAGCCAGAAGGTCACGTACCTGATGGCCATCGACAATGCGAAGTTCCGCCGGCCGGTCGTTCCCGGAGATCGCCTCACCCTTCAAGTCGAAGTGGTGAAGCACAAAGGTCAGGTCTGGAAGCAGAAGGGAACCGCCCTCGTCGACGGCGTCAAAGTCGCGGAAGGGGAGTTCCTCGCCACCGTCGTGGACAAAGGCAGCTCGCCGGCCGCGGGCGAAGCCTAAGGAGTCGCTAGCCATGTCGAACATTCACCCCACCGCGATTGTCCATCCCGAGGCCAAGCTCCACACGTCCGTCGAGATCGGTCCCTACGCCGTCATTGGTCCACGCGTTCGCATTGGCGGCGACTGCAAGGTCGGTCCGCACGCGGTGATTGAAGGCGACACGGTCATCGGCGAGCGCAACCGCATCTTCCAGTTCGCGTCCGTCGGCGCCATCCCCCAGGACCTCAAGTACGCGGGCGAAGACACCCAGTTGCGCATTGGCGACGACAACCAGATTCGCGAGTTCACCACGATTCATATCGGCACCGCGGGCGGTGATGGCGTGACTCGCATTGGCAACAAGAACCTGTTCATGGCGTACAGCCACGTCGCGCACGACTGCGTGATCGGCAGCGGCTGCGTGTTCGCCAACAGCGCCGCGCTCGCGGGTCACGTCGAGATCGGTGATCACGTCATTTGCGGTGGCCTCTCCGCGATACATCAGTTCACGCGTATTGGCATGCATGCGTTCATCGCCGGTGGCGCGATGGTGGCCATGGACGTGCCGCCGTACTGCACCGCTCAGGGCGACCGCGCAGAGCTGGTCGGCCTCAACACCGTGGGCTTGACCCGCGCGGGTTACGAGGAAGAGCAGCTCACCCGGATCAAGGACGCTTACAAGATCCTCTTCCGCTCCAAACTGGGACTGAACGAGGCGATCTCCAAGCTTAAGGCTGAACACGGTGGCCATTCGGAGATCGACGTGCTCCTTCAGTTCGTCACCAGCTCCAAGCGGGGCATCACCCGGTAGCTTCCCTTGGCCGATCGCGAACGCATTGGCCTGATCGCAGGCAACGGAAAGCTGCCTCAGCTCTTCGCCCAAGCGGCGAAAGAGAAGGGGATTTCCGTGGTCGCGGTAGCGCATCAAGGCGAGACGGATCCTGCTCTCGAGTCGATGGTCGACACTCTGGCCTGGGTGAAGATCGGCCAAGTCGACGGGATCATCCGTGCGTTTCACCGCGAAGGAATCCAACGCGCGGCCATGGCAGGAGGGATCGGCCGGGTCAAAGCGATCACCGATGCCCGCCCCGATCTCGGAGCACTGAAGATCGCGGCAAGGCTGCGCAGCTTTCGGGACGACTCACTCTTACGCGCGGTCGCCGACTACTTTCGGACGCGCGGCATCGAGATCTTCGCGCCCACGGACTACTTGGCGAAGGTGCTCGCTCTCAGAGGACGCATCGCCGGCCCAGCGCTCAACGCGAAACAACAGCAGGACATCGCGGTCGGACTCGAGGTCGCCACCGCGCTGGGCACGGTCGACGTGGGACAGACCGTGGTGGTGAGAGAAGGCCTGGTGCTCGCCGTCGAAGCGATTGAAGGCACCGACGAAGCGATCCGCCGCGGCGGGAAGCTCGGCGGAACAGGCGCTGTCGTCGTGAAGCTCTGCAAGCCGGGCCAGGACGAACGGTTCGACCTCCCCGCCATTGGCCTGGGCACGCTCAGGACGATGAAAGAAGTCGGCGCGAAGGCGCTGGCGGTTCAGGCCGGAAAGACCCTGCTGCTGGATGCGGAGCCCTTCTTCGACGCTGCGGATCGCGAGGGCATCGCGGTCGTCGGAGTCGACAGGACGCCGCCGGGATGAAACCCGGATCACCGGGGAAGTCGCCGGGCGCTGCAGCCCAAGCATTCGTCGCGCGCGGCCCGCGGGTGATGTTCGTCAGCCTGCTAAGGCCCTTCGCAGCTGCCGGTGTTCCAGCGGAAGAGCTTTCCTTGCATCCGACCGTAACTCCAGGTTCCGACAAGGATTCCAGTCAGCGTCGCGAGCGCGTAGAGCTTTCCTTCTCCAAGCTGCACGAGCGCAATCGCCGGGCAGGCGCCAGTCAGTGCCCAGCCGATTCCGAAGAGGGTGCTTCCGGGAATGATGCCGCGGTGTAACGGCCGGCGCGGCAGGGCGGGACTGTTGCTCCTGATTCCGAAAAACGCCAGCCCGAGCAGCGTCACCGCGCCCAGGAAGGTGAAGAACAGGCGCAGGTCCGCGAAGGTGAACATCCGGTGGACTTCGTCGAAGCTGCCGAAGCCGATGAAGGTGAGCGCGGCTCCGAGCATCAGCCCGGTCAGGCCGTATCGCAGGTGGATCCCCGCGCTCGAAGGCTCGCGACGAAGCAAAGGGCGGGCGCTGGAAGCCGCAAGTGCTTCGGAGCTCATAGAAACCTCGCCAGCAGCAAGGAGACGCCTGCGCCCGCACCGAAGAACGACGCGGTCGCCGCGAGGCTTCCGGGCTGAAATCTGGCCGTGCCGGACAACCCGTGGCCCGACGTGCAGCCACCCGCCATCTGAGTGCCGAATCCGACGCACAGCCCGCCGGCGAGGAGAACGACCAGGCCCGCAGCTCCGGTGCTGAAGAAGTGCTCAAAGAGGGGGCCCGGGGTCAGCTGCACGCGAAAGCCTCCCCGCAGCATCGCAGCGACCGCTCCGCCCACCACGAGCATGAGGAGGAACAGGGCCGGCGCGGTCCACGGAACGGCGTTGGCTCGCAAAGGTTTTCCTGGAGCTTCCGAGACCGGAGTCGAATCGCTGCTGACAGCGGGCTGGGAAGAAGACTGTCCCATCTCTTCAAGCGTCGCCGCGTGCAGCGCAGCCACAAGCGCGTCGGCGTCCGCGCCCAGCGCACCCAACTCGCGTTGTTCGTGCAGTTCTCGGCGTGCGTCTACCAGTCGCCGGTAATAACTGGAAACCCCCATCGTCCGGCCGAGGGTGAGAAAATAGGTGAGCGCTGTGCCGGAGAGCGCCAAGGCTCCCGCCCAGCAAGGCCAATAGGCCCTCGTCACTTCGTGACTCCTGTGGGCAGCATCTTTCCACTGGGCAGCAACGCCAGTGGCACGTGCTGGCCGACGGACGCGAGCTTGTAGCGCGCGCAACGCGAATACTCGGCCGAATCGCAGTACTGGAGGATCCAATACTTGGCGATCGACTGCACTTGGAACTGAGCATAAAGCGCGCAGGTCGAGGCGTGAGGGCAACTCATGAGGTCATAGCTTAGCGCTCCGCCTGGCTCGTCACTACCTGCTACCCCCGCCTCCACCCGCGCCGCGTTCAGCACTCCCACACTCAAGATAAGGCCTGGACAGAGCGCTTCTAAGCGTCCCGTCCCATACACCCTCACTGTCGATGTTGATTCATTTAGAGACCGGTTCCCTGCAGGGTGAAGAACGAGTCCGGCAGCGGCAGGGGCTTCACCTTGGAGAACGTGAAGCTCTCGAACATCCCTTTGGCGTCGAACGATTCCACCCGAAGTGGCAGACCGCTCATCACGTCGGAGCAGATTCGGGTCGCCACGGCGTAGAAACCCTTCCCGCCGTTCGGCGCCTTGGCCATCAGGCAATAGAGCCCCTCTTTGTCGAAGCCCTCGTCCACGCGTGTGTGTCCGCCCCGCGGCTCTGCCTGCTTAAGGTCCTTCTCGATGATGCGAAGGGTAGGGCCCGGCCCGTCCACGAAATCCATCAGCACCGCGAAGGGCTTCTCGCGAACATGAATCTCGCAGCGCTGCCCCGGCAGCAGCTCTCCACCTACGCGCTCGCGCTTCACCAGCACTGCCGAATACGTGTTGAGCGAGTCCACCGACTGCCGGCCGATCTTCACCAAGGTCGCCTGCGGCAGCTGCTTCATCAGCTCCGCTTGTTGTCCTCTCGTCAGCGCAGCCATCGCCGCGCGTCGGCCCGCCGCCGGCATCGTCAACGCCTGCGCCGCCAGCTCGTCCATGGAAGGAGAGGGCGTTTGCGTGGTCAAAACCGCAAGAAGAGAAACCAGGACCATGAAGAACCCAAACCCCTACGAGCGCGGAAGCGTTGAACCCCCCGCGCGGTCGCGGCAAGCTGCGTCACCATGAGCGCCCACGTCTTAGACAACCCCTACCACGGCGATGTCGCCGCCTCCGTGGAGCCCACGTCTGCTGGTGAACTCGACAAGAAACTCGCGCTCGCCCGGTCGGCGTCGAAAGCGCTGAAGGGCATGGCCGTGAAGGACCGGGTCGCCCTGGTGCTCAAGGCCTGCGACGCGATGGAAAAGCGGGTGGATGAGATCGCCCGCGACATCACCCGACAGATGGGAAAGCCCCTCTCTCAGGCCAAGGGTGAATTGGGAGGCATGGCGGGTCGTCTCCGGCACATGGCCTCCGTTGCCGAAGCCTCGCTGGCGGAGGTGGTGCTGCCGCCCAAGGACAAATTCGAGCGTCGAATCTCCAAAGAACCCCTGGGCGTGGTGCTCGACCTCCCCGCCTGGAATTACCCGCTGCTGACCGCCGTCAACGCCATCGCCCCCGCCGTGCTCGCCGGAAACGCCGTCATCGTGAAGCACTCGCCGCGAACGCCCCTCTGCGCGGACCACTTCGCCAAAGCCTTCACTGAGGCGGGCGCACCCGAAGGCACCGTCCAGGCGATCTTCCTCGACTACGCCAACACCGAGAAGCTGGTCGGCGATCCGCGAATCGATCACGTCATCTTCACCGGCTCCGTGATGGGAGGGCACAAGATCCAAGCCGCCGCGAAAGATCGCTTCATGCACGTCGGACTCGAGCTCGGCGGAAACGATCCCGCCTACGTCGCCGCAGACGCCGATCTCGACAAGGCCGTGGAGAACCTGGTCGATGGCGCCATCTACAACGCGGGTCAAAGCTGCTGCGCCGTTGAACGCGTCTACGTCCACGCCTCGCTCTACGGCCGCTTCATTGACGCAGCCGCGCTGCTGGTGAAGGCCTATGTGATGGGAGATCCCGAAGGGGAAAAGACGACGCTGGGCCCCATCGCTCAGCCCTGGCACCCGAAGGAGCTGCAGGCGCTCGTCGATGACGCCACCAGCAAAGGCGCGAAGGTCGTTCACGGGGGCCAGGCCCTCCAAGTCAACGGCAAAGGCCGCTTCTTCGAACCCACGCTCCTGCGCGACGTCTCGCCCGACGCCAAGCTGATGAACGCCGAATCCTTCGGGCCGCTGTTGCCCGTCGCCAAGGTCGCCACCGACGAAGAAGCCCTGCAGCGCATGAACACCTCGACCCTGGGGCTCACCTCGTCCGTCTGGACCCAAGACCGAGACAGAGCCGATCGCCTGGCCCGCCAGCTCGAGTTCGGAACTGTCTACATGAACCGCTGTGACGCGCTCGATCCCGCGTTGCCCTGGAGCGGCTGGAAAGACTCCGGCCGCGGCGTCACGCTGAGCAGCCTGGGATTCGATGCACTCACCAAGCCCAAGGCGCTGCACTACCGACTCAAGTTCTGAATGAAGGAGCCATCCCCGTGAAAACCGCTGTCCTCTCCGCGCTCCTCCTCAGCACCGCCGCGTTCGCGGACGCCGTCGAAGTCTCCCTCAAGCCGCGCGCGCTGCTTGGTGAAGGCCTTCCGTCCGTTCAGGTCCATATCGTCGAACCCATTCTGGGCTTCGAGCTCAAGCTCAAGCGCTCCGACGGAAAAGACATCGTCATTCGAGGAGGAGGGCGACCCGGCATCACCCGCTCCCTGGAGCTGGCGCAGCCGGAAGGGAAGTTCGGCTACACCGGAGAACTCACCATCAGCCGAGCCGGAGGCGAGCTCTCCTCAATGCCCCTCCAGTTTGATGGTGAGCTCTATGGCCCATTGCGCCTGACCATGGAGACCAAGCCCGAAGACATCGAACGTCGCCAGGTCTTCTTCAAGCTCAGCCGTCCCGTGCAAAAAGTTCACATGCTCGTCCTCACCGAAGACGGACAAGAGCCGTTCGATCAAGACATCAACTTCAACGGCGAAGCCGCCGGCACCCGCATCGAGTTGGACGTCCCCAAGACCAACGTCCGGATCATGAAGATCGACGTCCGCGCCTACGACACGTTGGGCTTCTACACCGGCTTCGAGCTTTACCCCTGGCAGATCGACGTCCCGCACCAGGACGTGAACTTCGATACAGGCAAATGGGAGGTCCGCCCAGTCGAAGCACCGAAGCTGGACAAAGCCTACGAAGCCATCGCGGATTCACTCGTGAAGTACGGACGATGGGCCGACA
>JBQTKE010000161.1:0-2575 GCA_052386435.1 Myxococcaceae bacterium | reverse complement strand
GGCGCGCCGCCGTCGCTCTACGCGGATCTCCTCGCGTCGTTCCCGGAGTTGGACGGCGAGAAGCGAAAGGCCATCCGCTCCGTCGTGGAAGAAGCCTTGGAGAAGGGTGAGCTCACTCCCCTGCAAGAGGCCAGTGAAGAAGGACTCCTGCGCCAGCTGGCGGACATGCTAGGCGTGCCGCGCTCCAATGGATCTCTCGACGAAGAGTCAGCTGTCTCGCCTCGCCTCGTCCGCAACGCCGTGCTCTTCCTCGTCCCACGCGTCACCGGGATGGGAGCGGTCTACGAGAGCTTCCTGCAGCGACTCCATGCGCTGGCCGCGCTGCCCAAAGGCTTGGCGCTCGCGGTCGGCGACGACAGCGCCAGTCCGCCAAAGCAGGAGGACGTCGAGGAGACGGAACTCTACTTCACCAAGCCCGCGAACGACGCACAGCAAAGAATCGCTCGGCGCATTGACTCCACCGGCGCGGTGCTCGTCCAAGGCCCTCCCGGCACCGGCAAGACGCACACCATCGCCAATCTGATTGGCCACTTCCTCGCGCAGGGGAAAACCGTGCTCGTCACCGCGCAGACGTCGCGCGCGCTCCGGGTGCTCAGAGATCAAGTGGTGGAGCCGCTCAAGCCTCTGTGCGTGAGCGTCCTGGACAGCGACGCCGACAGCCGCGCGGAGTTGGAGAGCGCGATCAACACCATCGTCGCCAAGCTCAATCATTCTGCCGCGGAGTACGACCGCGCCGCCGAAGGGTATGAGCGGCAGCGGAAGTTGATCACCAAGTCTTTGGAGCAACGGCAGCGAAAGCTGCGCGAGGCGCTTGAGGCGGAGGTCACCGAGCTGACCGCGGGCGAGCTGAAGCTCAGTCCGAACGAAGCCGCGCGTCGACTGGGGGCGGGTGTGGGGAAGCACGACTGGATCCTCGGGCCGCTCTCGCCCAGGGCGCGGATCCCCATCAACGATGAATCCATTCGCGCGCTCTACAAGCTCAACGCGGAGCTCACCCCCGCGGATGAAGCAGAGCTGCGGCACGGCGTGCCCGACCCGGATGAGCTGCTGACGGGTGACGAGCTCAAGCAGCTGAGTGAAAGCCTGGGCAAGCCACTCCCGGGAGAAGCGCCGCGCTGGGGCGCGTTGAGCGACAAGCTTCCGGCCAAGCGGCTTCAGGGGATCGCCTCGAAGCTGCGCGCGTTGGTCGACGAGCTGGAGCCGCGGCCCAAGTGGGCGTGGAGCTGTGTGCAGGCCATGCTCCTGGGCGGCAAACACACCGCGCCCTGGGATGAGCTGATTGAGCGGATGGACACCACCGGTCCGCAGATCGCCGCGCTTCGTCACTCCCTGGTTGAGCACGAAGTGCGGCTCGACGTGACGATGGATCCCGACGAGGAGCTGCCCACCGCGCGCGAGCTGCTGGCTCACGTGTCCTCGGGTGGAAATCTCGGTTGGCTCACGCTCACCGCGAACGCGTCGTGGAAGCGGCTGCTCGAAAAGATTCCGGTCAACGGTCGCCGCGCGGAGACCGAGCGCGAGGTGCGCGCCATCCACGACACGCTCGTCGTGGAGCAACTGCGTCGACAACTCCGGCGACGCTGGGACGTGCTGTTGGGACAAGAGGGTTTTCCGCTCGAGGGCGAGGACCGGCTCACCGTCGAAGAGACCGCGCTCTCCGCGTTGCCTGAGCTGCGTCAGTCCGTGCGTTGGGCGCGCGACGAGTGGCCGTCCTGTGTCCACCAGCTGGAGATGGCGGGCATTCCATGGCCGAAGCTCTTGGACTCCACCAAGGCCAAGCCGCCCCACGCGGAGCTGCGCCGGGTGCTCGTCTGCGCGCGGACCGTGGTCCTGCCTGGGCTCGAGCACGACCTCGCGGCGCATCAACGTCGAGGCGATGAGATGAAGCGCATCGCCGCGCGCGAACGGCTGGAGCGCTTCCCCCGCTCGACGCCGGCGCGCAAGGCCCTCTCCGCGCTCGAGTCGTTGAACGTCGAGGCGTACCAAGAGGCCGCGGCGGAGATTGCGCGGTTGAGCGCGCTGTTGGGTCCCGCGACCAAGCGCGAGCGGCTGCTCTCCGCGCTCTGGGCTGCCGCGCCCACCTGGGCCGAACGCATTCGCGCACGCCTGGCGCCGCACCAGGGACCCGATGTTCCGGGTGACATCGCGCAGGCGTGGGAACATCGAATGATCGCGGAGGCGCTGGATCGCCGCGGCACGCAGGATGTGGATCAGCTGCAGAAAGAGATCGCTCAGCTCACCCGCGAGATGCAGGAGACCACCAGCCTCGCCGTGGAGAACCGCGCATGGGCAGCCCAAGCGCGGCGCACGGATCGCACCCAGCACCGCGCGCTGATGTCCTGGCTGGACGTGGTGAAGCGCCTGGGCAAAGGCCATTCGAAGCGCGCCGAGGAGTACCGTAAATCCGCGCGTCGTCAGCTGGAGACCGCGCGCGCCGCGGTGCCGGTGTGGATCATGCCGCTCTCGCGCGTGGCGGAGAGCTTCGGCCCGGACCAACCGCTCTTCGATGTGGTGATTCTGGATGAGGCCAGCCAGTGCGACGTGAGCGCGTTGGTCGCGTTCTCGCTCGGGCAGC
>JBQTKE010000160.1:0-18521 GCA_052386435.1 Myxococcaceae bacterium | reverse complement strand
GGAAGGATGACGATCTTGCCGGTGCCCGCGAGCGTGCCGTGGTTGAGCAGCCGCGCCAGGTTGGTGAGGGTGCCCGGGTTGTCAGACGGGTACCAGGAAAGGATTTCCTTCACTCGTTCGCTGTACGCCATGGTTTGCCTCGGCTTGCTTGAGAAGCGGGGGTTGAGCTGACCCGTGCCTCTTTACTTCACCTCAACCTTGAGCGGGTAAGTTCCCATCACCTGCCCGGCAATCCGGACCAGTGTTTGAAACTCACCGGCCTTGGGCCAGGGCGTGGAGTCCCAGTCGACGGTGTAGTCGACCTCGTCGCTCTGGGTGCCGCGGAAGTTTACTTCGCCGCGCGCCTTCATCACGGTGTCGCCGCGCGGGTCCAAGATCACCAGATCGATGGGCGCGTTCTGGCGCTGCGCGGATTTGACCCGGACCACCGTGGTGAAGCGTTCGGTCGAGGGAGGATTTCCGCTCAGGGCCACCGATTCGAACTTGCCCGCCACCGTCGCGCCGTTGGGTCCGCGGTTGAACGCCTTTCCGTTGAGCACGTGGACCACCGTGTAGATCGCGCTGGTGGCGGTGACCTTGGGCGCGTTGGTTTCGATCTCCGCCTTCGGCTTGGTCAGACCGTCCGTCGCAGGAACGCCGCCCATGGGTGGGAGCGAGATTTCCATCGCCTTCGCGGCCTTCTTGACCTCAGCGGAGGACGCGGCCTTCGACTTCGACTTGGGCTCGGCTGCGAAAGACGTGGTGCTCAGAAACAGGACGGACAGCAGACAGGAAGTTTTCATGGCCGGCACAACATACCTTCTCTCGGGCGGCCTGTTTTGGCAGATTGCCGCGCCCTTGTTCTCCCTTGTCCTGACGCTGCTTTGCTCCACTCCATCGCCGCCACCCGGGCTGTCCCTCTACGACTTTGTCGAAAAAGCCAGGGCGAACGATCTGCGCGTCAAAGAGGCCGAGGCGGAGCTCAACAACCTGCGGGCCAAGGCCAACGAAGCGTTCTGGGCCTGGTTTCCCAAGTTCGAGACGTTCGTGGCCGTGGCGGGCCCGACGCCCGAAGCGCGCAACAACGGTTTAGGCGGACCGCCCACCACGCCTGCTTCGTTCACATGGGATTGGAACTTCGGCCGAATGGGGGTGCTGGTCCGCACCGAAGTGAATGCGCTGCTGCCCCTCTACACCTTCGGGAAGATCTCCGCGCTGCGCGAGGCGGGAAAGCAAGGGGTGGTCGTGGGCGAAGGATTGCGAGCCCGGGCGCAGGATGAGGCAGCGTTTCAAGCCGCGCAGACGTACTTCGGCTATCAGCTGGCGCGACAGGGAAAAGCGGCCTTGACCGACGCGCTGACCCAATTGGAGGAAGCCGGCAAGACGTTGGAGAAGCTGCTCGCCAAAGATTCGCGGCAGGTCTCGAAGATTGATCAGTACAAGATCGCTTACTACCGGGAGCAGGTGAATGGACGCCTTCCGCAGGCAGAGGTTGGCCGCGAGCTGGCGTTGACTGCCGCGAAGCTGATCACCGCGGACGGCAGCGCGCTGATCCAAGACGCGGATCTGGAGCTGCCCGTTTTCGAGCTGCTGCCGCTGGAGCGTTACCTCGAGATCGCCAGCGCGCACCGACCCGAGCTGAAGATGATCAACGCCGGCCTGACCGCCCGCGAGAAAGAGGTCTTCATCAAGGAACGCATGTTCTTGCCCGACTTCGGGCTGCTCGGCTTCTTCCGTTTTCAGTACACGACCAGCTCCACCCGGCAGACCTCGCCGTTCGCCTACGATCCGTACAACGACCTCACCAGCGGCGTGGCCCTTGTCGCGCGGATGTCGTTCGATGTTCCGGTGAAGCAGGCGCAGCTGGATCAATCACGCGCGGAGTTGGCGAAGCTGCAGACGCAGCGCGAATTGTTGCGGGCGGGCATTCGTGTGGAGATCCAGAAAGCCCACGGTGATCTGCGCGACGCGCTCGCTCGGGCCAAAGCGTTCAACGAAGCCTCGCGCAACGCTCGTCGATGGGTGACCGCGGCCCATGCCAGTTTCGAGCTGGGGACCTCTGACACCCGCGAATTGGTGGAGGCCTTCACCGCCTTCGCCACTTCCAGCGCTGACAAATTGAAGGCTTGGCACGATGCCAATGTCGGCATCTGGGCCTTGTCCAAGTCCGTAGGAACCCCCCTGGTGGCGCGCCACTGACACTCTGACCAACCGAATATTCGCTCTGGGCCCAACGTGGTTGGTAGACCGCACTTTTCGAGTCGAAAAGGACCTCACCCATGCTCGTATCTCTCCTTGCCCTGTCCGTCCTCGCCGCCGGCCCCACTGACACTGTGAAGCAGGGCAACGTGGAGCTGCAGAAAGCCTTGGCGGAATCGAACGCGTCCGCGGACAAGCTCGCGAAGATAGCGGACAATTTCGTCGACTTCGTGGAGCTCGCGAAGAGGGCACTGGGCAAGGAATGGAACAAACTTTCCGCGAACCAACGTGACGAGTTTTCTTCCACCATGCGCGGGCTGTTGCGAGCGTCGTACGCACAGCGCGCCCTCGGGCAGGGCAAGGCAGACGTGACCTACGGCGCGGAGACTACGAAGGGCAACGAAGCGCAGGTCCCCACCACGGTGAAGGTGCAGCAGGATGACTTTCCCGTCGTCTACAAGCTCTACAAGAACGGGAAGGGCTGGCGGATTTACGACGTCGTCACGGATGATGTCTCGCTCGTGGACACGTACCGAGATCAGTTCCGGAAGCTGATCTCAGAGAAGGGCTACGACGGACTGCTCGCGATCCTAAAGAACAAGCGCGACGCCCTCGAAGCGAAGAACTAGCACTAGCCGCTCCCCCACAAACCTGGGCTGGCTCCCGCGCAGCAACCCGTTGATTTTCCGTAAGAAGAGACCTGCACTTGCGACACAACTACGACCTTGTTGCGGCGGACAATCCACGGGAGAAGTTCGGGAGAGTCCAGTGCATTTGCGAGCAGGACGGCAAGGTACGGCGAAGCACAGGCTTTCAGGAGGCTCAGGGGTAGCGGCACGACGCGAGGCGGAGACATCCGGGCATTCCATGCGCGCGGGGTCATCACGTGTCGGGTCGTCCTTCTCGTCTGCGTCCGCGGATCACGCAGGAGCGACGTCCGCCTCTTCCTCGCTCGACCCTCGATGGAGCGTCGCGTTGGGTGCCTTTGAGTCCGCTTGGGAAGAACGCCGGAAATTGGGGCACAATCGGGCCAGGACCCCGTTGTCCCTCAAGCAGATGGACATTGCAGACAACGTGCACGATCTCCTTCAAGCCCAACTGAGGGAACGCGAAGCCCCGCATCGCGTCGCTGGCGACCGGATCGAGATTCTGCCATCCGACGGCACGACTCTCGGAAAAGTGGCTCGCAAACTGGACGCCCGGTCTGGTGGGGTGTTGGTCGCAAATCCTGTGGAACGACTTCAGCGCGGGATTGATGGGGCTCACAAGCGTCCCACCGATGCACCAGGAAGCGTGCCCCAAGTTCTCACCAACGACGTCAGCGTTGCGCTTGATATCTACTCGGGGACCTTACACCACGAGATGGGACACGAGTTGGAGGCAGCTCGTGCCCGCGAGGGAAAGATCGGCGCCGGCCACGGGGCGGTGCGATCCACGGACGGTGCTCCCCTTCTGGGCCGCGACGAAGGGACTGCGTACGATCGAGGCAGTCTGCTGGACGAGTCCAAACAGTTCGCGCGGACAGCGCATCGGTGGAGCGCGGCTCTGGCAGCGATAGAGAAGGGAAACGGAACGGCGAGCGAGAAAGCTGCGGAGAGGTTGGTATGTCTCTCGAACCTCCGAAGCAATCTTGAGCGGACTCGGCAAGTCGCAACGCTACACGCCGACGTGAACGCCGCGGCACGCGTGGCTTTGGGGCAGGAAGTACTCCCTAAAGTCCTCGATGGCACGGGGCCCACCCGGGTTGTCTCGATTCAAGTGGAGAACGCTGAGCTTCTGACGCCGGTGCCTGCCTTCAGCGACACCAAGGTTCAAGGTCCGTCGGGCTGGAAGCGGGCACTGGACAGGCGCGCGGCGTGGTTAAGTGACCTGGCGAAGAACGCGGAGATCGCACTCAGACTGCTGCGTTCAGACGCTCCGGACGGCGAACTTCGCGCGGCCGTCACGCAAATGAACCGCGTAATGGAGAAACAGGATCGGTTCTATCGCGAATGGAACGACGACGTCCGCGAGCGCGGTGTTAAGGCGCAAGGCTAGAAGTTTCGGTATCAGGTACGCGGTTACTACATGTCACGTTCGTAGATTCGCCACGTCTTGTAGCGGCGCCCGCCCATCGCTTCGATCGCGCGGTTGAGCAGGGTGTTGTTCTCCGCGATCCAGCCCACCTCCGCGCCTTTGTAGCCGAGCGCCTTCGCGGCCTTCACGGTCTGCAGGCAGAGCGCGGCGTCAAGGCCACGGCGCCTATAGCCCGGCTTGATTCCGAAGAGGAGCACGCGCAGGCGATCGATTGAACGCGTCGCCCAGAGCAGCTTCGCCAATCCCACCGGCACTCCGAAGCGGGTCAGTCTGCCTCCCGCGGCTTTCAGGGCGATGTTGGAGTCGGGTACTGTCACGGCAAACGCGACCGGCTCATCTCCAACTTCCACGATCAGAAAGAGCTCAGGCCGAACTTGCACGAGTGGACGCAGCCGCGCGACGACGAGATCGAACTCGCGATCGCTCATGGGGACGAAGCCCCAGTCGCGCTCGAGCATCGCGTTGTAGATGTTCTTCAGTCGCCGGACTTCGTTGGCGACATCCAACATGTTGATCGGCCGCACGCGCACGCCCGGCTGACTGAGCACGCGCTCGGCGATGCGCGCGACCTTGTCCGGGATCTGTACGTCCGTGGTGATCTCGTACGCGTAGAGATCCGTTGCCTTACGGAAGCCGTTCGCGCCCAGCAACGCGTCGTAGTAGCGCGCGTTGTAGGTCATGAACATGACCGGCGCGTATTCGAACCCTTCCACCAGCACGCCGCAGTCGTGGTTGAAAGAGAGGTTCACCGGGCCCATCACCAACTTCATTCCCTTGCGCGCGACCCAGGCGGCCGCTGCATCCAAGAGAAGGCGCGCGATCCCAGCGTCTTCGATGCAGTCGAACATCCCGAAAAAGCCGGTCTCGGTGTTGTGGAACTGGTTGTAGTGGGGGTCATTCACCGCCGCGATGCGGCCCACGATCTTCCCCGCGCGCTTCGCCACGTAGAGCTCAATCTGCGCGTGCGAGAAGAACGGGTTCTTGCGCGGGTCCAAGAAGTCGCGGCGCTCGGCGACGATGGGCGTCACGTAGTTGGGATCATTTCGGTAGAGCTCGGTCTGGAACTCGATGAAGCGATCGCGATCCAGCGGGGTACGAACCACCTCCAGCGTGACGTCCGAGGGCAACGCCGGGAGCAGTGGCTTCGCCGATTGGTCCAGCGCGGTGTTGGCGGTTCGTCGCGCGGCCATTCTACTTCTCCGGCTCGTCGGTTTTGAGAAGGAGGCTGGCGCTCTTTTCCAAGAGCAGATCCGACAGCTCCGACCGACGGCTCCAGAGACGGAGCGGAGCGGAAGAGAGGCGCTTGAGATCGTCCGGCTGCAAATTCGCCGCGCGCCAAGTCAGGTTCTCCACCACATCGAAGAGCTTGCCCGCGAGCTCACGCGAGGAGAGCTGCCCGAGTTGTTCCAGAGCGGCTGCGCGATCTTCCGCAGTGGAGTGCGTTTGTCCGGCCCAACGCGGCGAGGGCTGCGCGCCAACCACGAACGTCCCGGGTCGCGCGATTTCCACTTTCGGATACGCAGGAGGACGGGAGGTCTCTAGCAGTCCCATCCGCTTGCCCACTTTTTCGAACACGCTGAGCATTCGATCCAGCTGCTCATCCGAGTGTGTGGCGATGAAGCTCAGGCGCAACAGAGAGTGTCCCGCGGCGACCATGGGCGGCACGATGGGGGTGGTGAGGATGCCCTCCTCGAACAAGGCCTTCCAGAAGCGGAAGCACTTCGCCTGATCCCCGACCAACACCGGAACGATGGGCGTGACCGAGACACCTGTGTCGAAGCCGATAGAGCGAAGCCCCTGGTGCATCTTCTCGGCGATGTCGAGCAGGCGAGTGCGGCGCTGTGGCTCCTCTTTCAGGGTCTCCAGCGACTTCAACGCGGCCGCTGCGGATGAAGCCGGAAGAGACGAGGTGAAGACGATCGCGCGCGCTTTGTGCCGTAGGAACTGAGTGACCTCTTCGGCTCCCGCGATCACCCCGCCGTGCGCGCCGAATGCTGTCGCCAGGGAGAAGGTGAGCAGATCCACTTCGCGCTCGAGACCGAAGTGCTCCGCGGTCCCGCGCCCCTTCTCGCCCAACACGCCAATACCGTGGCTGTCATGGAGCAGAATCCGAGACTGGTGCTTGCGCGCCTGCTCCACCAGCTTGGGCAGATCCGCGAGATCTCCCTCATGCTGAAAGACGCCATCCGTGGCGACCAGTCGGCCTTCTTCCTCCGCGATGCCGGCGAAGAGGGAGTCGAGGTGCTCCGCGTCGCGGTGCCGAAAGCGGCGTTCGCCTCCGAATGACAGACGCACGCCGTCGGAGATAGACGGGTGGTTCTGCGCATCGCTGAGGACCACGTCATTTCGACCCACCAGCGCCGAGAGGACGGCGACGTTGGAGAGCGATCCCGCGGAGGTGACAATGGCGTCTTCACACCCCAGGAACTCAGCCAGCTTTCCTTCCAGCTCTTCATGCAGCGAGAGCGTGCCGTTCTGAAGCCGCGGCCCTGACGTGCTCGCACCGAACTTTCGCAGCGCGTTCGCAGCGGCTTCCTTCACCCGCGGATCACCTGCCAACCCGAGATAGTTGGAAGAGCAGGCGACCAACACGCGGCGACCCTCGATGTCCGCCTCGGTGCTGGCGTGGGAGGCCTCCGTGGCGTGGTGGTACGGGTAGAGCCCGGCCGCCTGGGCGATCCGGTAGTCTTTCCACGTGCCGCATTTGTCGAAGACGTCGCCCATGGAGCGATCTGCTCTTACGAGAGCGTTCCGCGCACAGTCAAGCGGGTGCCTAAAGCCCGTTCTCCCGTCCTTTCAGGGGTTGCGGGACGCCTTCTCAGCAGGCAAGAAAGCTTCCTCCAAGCGCCGGAAGCGATTCGTCTTGAGCGTTGTTGCGCGGGCTCAGCTGGGGCAGGGGCGTTTGCGCCACCGAATTCAGGTCCGTTTTCGGAACCGCTGTCGAGAGCAGGTGAGCGGACGTGCAACCGCCTGCAAACCCGCTCTGGCGTGCTCAACACTCAACTCTGAGGCGCTGAAGGAAGTCCCAGCCATTGCCGCTTCAGGAAGCGACCCTAGTTTGTCGAGACGACGGGTTTTCCGGGGGCGTGAATGGTCGAGCGTGCCAAGAGAATCGTTCTGGCGCGTTCAAGGGTGGCGGGCAGGGTTGAGGGTCTCCCGCTGCGCTTGAGCGACGTGGTGATCAGCACGGGTACCGCGGTGGCGGCGCTCTATCTAGTGCTGTTCGCTCGGTGGGTGCCGGGCTGGTACCAATCCGCGGTCGTCTTCGCTGGGCTGTCCTTGGGACCTCCCGTGATCCGCATGGTGGGCCGCCGCTTTCCACGGTTCGCCCGCATCACCGACTTCATGGGTGGTTTTTGGCTGATCCCCGCGGCGGGACTGGCGCATGTGTACTTCAGCCCGGTCGTCGACGCGTTCAATCCAAGGCTCTACGACGCGAAGCTGGCCTTCGCGGATCTGCGGATCTTCGGTCAGGCGCCAGGTTCGATCCTCGCGGAAAGGCTTGGGCCGTGGGGGATCGAGCTCTCGCTGGTCTGCTACTACCTGTATTACGTATGGCCGATCGTGATTGGCCTGGCGCTCTTCTTCCGCAACCGAAAGAACCGGAGAATCTTCGACGAGTACATTTTGGCGCTCGCCCTTTTCTTTACCGCGAACTTCATTCTCTACGCGCTGGTGCCCGCGATCGGTCCGCGCTTCTTTCTCTTCGCGGAGCTCGGTCGACCGGTGCAGGGGCTGTTTCTCACGCCGATGCTCGATTCAATGATGCGCGCCGCGTCCTTCACGCGCGACTGCTTCCCGAGCGGCCACACCGGCATTACGCTCACGGTCATGACCTATGCGTTCTTTCACCAGCGGAAGCTTTTCTACATGTTGCTCCCGTTCGTCGTGGGTCTGCTCTGCGGTACCCTCGTGGGGCGCTTCCATTACGGGATCGATCTTCTGTGCGCGGTTCCGCTTTGCATCGTGTGCGTGAAAACCGCCGCGGCGCTGGTGAAGGCCCGTCCGCAAGGCGTGGTCGTCCCGGGCCAGGTCTTTGCTCTGCGTGCGACCTAAAATCGGTCACTCCTTCCTGTGACCGTTACAGCTTGCCAGCATAGGCTCGGCGGCCTTGGCTCAACGCGGCGTCGCTGAGCGCGTCGGGTCGTTGAATCAAGACGGTTTCTTCGGTGGGAGGGCACTTGTGACATTTGCCACCCTGGCACTAAACCGGAGGGCTCTGTTCGCCGCCCTCGAGAGCTCACCGTGCCGCTCCGCTTCACGTTGATCTTCGGCATTGCCGTGCTGCTGGGCTGCGATCCTTCGCGCGCCCCAGCGGGTGACGGCATTCCGCTTCTGCAAACGCGCAGCGATGGTCTGGCGACTCCGGACCGACCTCTCGGCGTCTACTACGCGGACACTCTGCCAACGAACGTCGCGTACCTGTCTTTCGACGATGGGCCGAGCGAGTGGACCGAAGGGTTCTTGGCGATCCTCGCGGAGAAGACGGTCAGAGCGACATTCTTCGTGAACGGCATTGGCGTGAAGGGCCCCGCGGGCGTGATGGGCAGCTATGTCGACGCGGCCACCGGCAAGACCATCTCCTACGCGAGCGTGCTCAAGCACATGCAGGACGACGGGCACGACATCGGCAACCACACCCTGCACCACGATGACCTGGGGCTGCTGAACGACGCGGAGATCACCACTCAGCTGGACGAGAACCAGGTGATGGTCAACGCGGCCCTGCTCAAGGCGGGCGGAGAGCGTGCGGTCATGTCGCTGGTTCGGCCGCCCTTCGGATCCCCGTGGCGCGCGGGAAACACTGTGGACAATCAAGCGCGCGTCGGAACGTTGATCGCGGACCACGGCCTCAACATCCTCTGGAGCTTGGATTCGACGGACAGCGTCGAGTGGGCTGAAGGCGAGTGGTATTCGAGCCAAGGCGGCGTCACCAAGGACGGCGAGCCACGCTCCTACAATCCGTCCAAATCCGAGTACAAGGACAAGGTTCGGCGGATCACGAACGCGGTGCTCACCAGCCTTGGCGCGACGGGCGGCCGAGGGATCGTCGTCCTCTTCCACGACACCCATCCAACGTCTCGTGATGCGCTGCGCGCGGTGATCGATGGTCTTCGCGCGAAGGGCTACCGCTTCGACACTTTGGAGAAGCTGGTCGCCTCGCGGTGGGGACGGCCGAGCGAGGATCTGTCGCCCGGTCCAGGTCTCTTCAAGGCTTCCATCGCGGAGAGGAATTGGGGCTGCGACGATTCCTCCGCTTTCTTCGAGGCACCTTTGCGCCAACGCGAGCACGAGATCTGCGGACGGCTCTGGCGTCAGTACGCTGCGTACGGCGGAAGCACGGTGCTGGGTCACCCTGTTCGGAGCCCATCTGTCGACGCGTCTTCTTTCGCGCGAGCGCAGTGGCTGGAGCGGGCGAGGTTGGTGCTTCGACCGGAGTTGGCCCGCCCCGCTGACGTGGAGATCGCCGCGGTAGGAGAGGAGCGTCTCACGCAGCTCAAGCCGAACTGGCGCAGCAGCGGGTTAGCGCTCTTCCAACCGGAGCCCGCCCCGCTGATCGGTTGCGTTTGGCAGGACAGGACTCGGAGGAACGTCTGCGACCGAACGCCAGACTCTGCGGAGCTTGGGTTCGCCACGCTCTGGAAGGGACGGGAGCACCTCTTCGGCAACCCCGTCACCCGCGCCTATTGGGACGCGAAGAAGGGCGCTTGGGTGCAGTGGTTTCAGAAGGCTCGCCTGGAGCGGCGACCCGACAGCGCCCAGCCCACGTTGGCGCCGCTGGGGTTGGAGTTGCTGTCGCCTTCTGAATACGAGGCCGGATTTGATCCAGAACCGTCTTCGCTGACGGAGGACGCCGGCATCGTCCCGACCGACCCTGATGGAGGCGCGGTTCTCCCCACGGCTCCCGCGTCTCCCGATCCGACCGAAGGCTATCCTGGCCAGCCGGGCGGGTGTGGATGTGGCAGCGGCGCGGGTCTGAGCGGAGTCTGGCTGACAGCGTTCGCCCTGTTTTTCTCGGCCTCGCAAAGGCGAATCCGACGAGCGCGCTAGCCCCGGGCCGTCGTCTTGCGAGCCCCAGATCCGGGTGGTACATCCCGCGCCATGCCGAAATCCAAGCGTCGCTCTGCTCCCAAGAAAGTGGCTCGAGTCGTCTCCGCGAGAACCTCCAAGGTCGCGAAGAAGAAGGCCGCCCCGGCGAAGAGCAAACCGGCGAAATCCGCAAAGGCGTCGAAGGCCAAGGCAAGTCAGGGGCACTACGCGCCGGAGTCGATCAAGGCTCAAGAACGCGCGGCCGAGGTTTGGCGCAGAGGTGAGCTGGCGAAGATCACCGGAAAGTCTCCGCTGCGGCGTCCTCAGTTCACCACCGATTCCGGCGTTCCCATCCCGGACCTGATCACCGCGGCGGATCGCAAGCACGAACGCTTCGAGGACATCGGCCTCCCCGGCGAGTACCCGTTCACCCGCGGCGTGCAGCCGACGATGTACCGGGGCCGGCTCTGGACCATGCGCCAGTTCGCGGGCTTCGGCTCTCCCGCGGACACGAACAAGCGCTTCAAGTACCTCATCTCGCACGGCATGACCGGTCTCTCCACCGCCTTCGATATGCCGGCGTTGATGGGCTACGACGCGGACCACTCGATGTCGCGCGGTGAGGTCGGCAAGGAAGGCGTCGCGGTCTCGTCGTTGAAAGACTTCGAGATTCTCTTCGATGGGATCGAGCTCGACAAGGTCACCACGTCGATGACCATCAACGCGTCGGCGATTGTCGCGCTCTGCATGTACATCGCGGTCGGCGAGAAGAAGGGCGTGCCGATGGCGAAGCTGGGCGGCACGATCCAGAACGACATGCTGAAGGAATACATCGCGCAGAAGGAGTGGATTGTTCCTCCCCGGCCCGCGGTGCGGATCGTGACCGATATGATCCAGTTCTGTCAGCAGAACATGCCGCGCTGGCACGCCGTTTCGATCAGCGGGTACCACATCCGCGAGGCCGGAGCGACGGCGGTCCAGGAGCTGGCGTTCACCTTGGCGGACGGCATTGGTTACGTCGAAGAGTGCGTGAAGCGCGGCATGAACGTGGACGACTTCGCGCCGCGCCTGTCATTCTTCTGGGACGTACACAACGACTTCTTCGAGGAGATCGCGAAGTTCCGTGCCGCTCGCCGCATCTGGGCGCGGACGATGAAAGAGCGCTTCGGCGCACGCGATCCGCGATCGATGCAGCTGCGCACGCACGCGCAGACCGCGGGTGTCTCCCTCACCGCGCAGCAGCCATACAACAACGTGGTCCGCACCTCGCTGCAGGCCTTGGCCGCCGTGTTGGGAGGGACGCAGTCGCTGCACACCAACTCGCTGGACGAGACCTACGCGCTCCCTACGGAAGAGTCGGTGACGTTGGCGCTGCGGACCCAGCAGTTGATCGCGCACGAGTCGGGTGTGGATCGCGTGGTGGATCCGCTCGCCGGCAGCTACTTCGTCGAGCACCTCACCGACGAGATGGAGAAGCGAGCGCTCGAGTACATCCAGCGCATCGATCAGATGGGCGGGATCATCCGCGCCGTCGAAGAGCAGTATCCGCAGAAGGAGATCGGCGAGAGCGCGTATCGCTTCCAGCGTGAAGTGGAGCAGGGCGATCGCCTCATCGTCGGCGTCAACGCGTTCAAGTCGGACAAGGATCAACCGATTGAGCTGCTCAAGATCGACGAGAACGTTTCGCACGCCCAGGTCGAGAGTTTGAAGAACCTGCGCGCGGAGCGTGACAACGCGGCGGTCGAGCGCGCGCTGACCAAGGTCGAAGCCGCGGCACGGTCCACTGACAACCTGATGCCGCCGGTGCTCGAAGCGGTGAAGGCCTACGCGACCCTCGGCGAAATCTGCGACGTCTTCCGCAAGGTCTGGGGTGTCTACCGTGAAGGCGGGGCGTTCTAGCCGTGCTGGTCGCGTCTACCCAGCAGCCGATTCCGCTCGGCATCGGCAACGACACCGTGCCCGCCAGGGATCCTCTGTTGGCGTTCGTTCTCGCCACGCTGGTTTCCGTGGCGGTGTTCGCGCTGCTCTGGAAGATCCGCAAGACGTTCGGCATGCGCGAGTAGATCTCGATGCCCACGCTCCGCGCTCGCTACCTGCCAGGCTGACGCGTGTCCTTCTTCGGTGAGCTGTACCTCAAAAGCACGCGGCCCTTTCTCACTGCAGAAGTCACGGCGGCGGAGGTGGAATATCTGGCGAACACCTTCGCGCAGAAGCGGGGACCGCTGATCGATCTCGCCTGCGGCCACGGTCGCCACGCGGCGGCGCTTCGGGCGCGTGGCCTCGGCGTTCTGGGCGTGGACTTTGACGCGCAGACCCTGCGCGAGCGCGTGCACGGAACACTCGCGGTGCGCGCGGATCTTCGCGCGCTTCCTCTCCGTGAGGCCGCGTTCGACGGTGCGTACAGCTGGTACACGTCGCTCTTTCTCTTCGACGACGCTCGAAATCAGGAGCTGCTCGCGGACATCGCTCGACTGCTCAGGCCAGGTGGGCTGTTCGTCTTCCACTCCGTACCGTTCGAGCGGCTCGCCGGCTTCCCCCGTGCCGAGTTCGAAGCGACGCTTCCAGACGGCAGCCGACTGCGCGAACGGAGTCAGTTCGACGAGTGCACGGGTTGGGATCACGGGCAGCGTTCGTTGACACTTCCGGACGGCCGCGAGCTCAAGGGGGAGTACCGCTTGCGTTACTATCCGCTGCCCCAATTGACGCAGATGTTGAATCTTGCGGGCTTTTCGGTGATGTGGGTGCATGGCGGCGCGGATGGAGCGCCCCTCACGCCCGATTCGGCGGACCTCATCGTGGGAGCACAACGTGGCTGAACGAACCCTTCGAATTCTGGTGGCCAAGCCCGGTCTGGACGGTCACGATCGCGGCGCCAAGATTATTGCCCGCGCCCTGCGCGATGCCGGCATGGAGGTCATCTACACGGGCCTGCACCAGACCCCGGAGATGATCGTCAGCGCGGCCATTCAGGAAGACGTCGACGCGATTGGGCTCTCCATCATGTCCGGTGCCCACATGACCCTTTTCCCCGCAGTCATCGATCTGCTGCGGAGCGAAAAGGCCAACGACATCCGCGTGTTTGGTGGTGGAATCATTCCCGACGACGACATCCCGCAATTGAAGAAGCTGGGCGTTACTGAGATCTTCACGCCTGGCAGCTCCACGCAGGACATCATCAATTGGATTCGAACGAACATCCCAGCGCACGCGTAGGACCGTTCGGAGGGAAGCTCCCCTCCACTGTGGATGTGTATGAAGTTGGGCCGCGTGACGGTCTGCAGAACGAAACAAAGACGCTCGCGGTCGCGGACAAGCTGCGGTTGATCGAAAGCCTGGTCGCCGCGGGTGAGAAACGGATTGAGGTGACCTCGTTCGTTTCTCCCAAGTGGATTCCCCAGCTGGCAGACGCGGAAGAAGTGCTGGAGAAGCTGCCGCGCAAAGAGGGCGTCATCTATTCCGCTCTCGTTCCGAACTTGAAGGGGCTGGAGCGCGCCAAAGACGCCGGGCTTCAAGAGGCCGCGGTGTTTCTGTCCGCGACGGAGACCCACTCCAAGAAGAACATCAACAAGACGATCGCGGAGGCGCTGGAGACGAGCGCCGAGGTCGCCGCCGGCGCCGCGAAGGCTGGGATGCGCGTGCGCGGCTATGTCTCGTGCGTCTGGGGCTGTCCGTTCGAAGGCGACGTTCCGCGCGAGCGCGTGGTGGCGCTGTGTCAGCAGTTGGTTAAGAACGGGCTGTATCAGCTCAGCCTTGGCGACACGATCGGCGTGGGTACGCCGCTGCAGACCCAGCGCATCCTCGAGGCGCTGTCGCCGACCGTGCCCGCGTCTGCGCTCGCGCTGCACCTGCACGACACGCGTGGAACGGCGCTGGCGAACGCGCTGGTTGGATTGAGTCTGGGCATTCGCACCATCGACGCGTCCATCGGCGGACTGGGCGGCTGTCCCTACGCGCCGGGGGCCGCGGGGAATCTCGCGACGGAAGATCTCCTCTTCATGTTGCAAGGCATGGGGATTGAGACCGGCCTCAACCTGGACAAGCTGGTCGTCGCCGGTGAGCTCGCCCAGGAGCTGATCGGACGAAAGCTCTCAGGCAAATACCTGCAGGCCGCCCTGGGCGAGCGAGAGAAGGCGCGCCGCCAGCGGGCTCAGACTTAGCGGGCCTGTTCCTTAGAAAGTCGTCGTGCTTCAGAAGCAGCGGTCACATGCCAAACGAGCTCGTCAGATCTCGCGTGGCGCCAGCGTCAGGCGAGTCTGATACGCCCGCCCCTATGACCGCCACCTCGTCCGTGTCCTTCCGCGCGCTGTTCACGCTCGCGTGGCCGATCATCGTCTCGCGCTCCACCCAAGTGGTGATGGGTTTGGCTGACTCGTTGATGGTCGCGCACCTGGGCGCGGACGGTCTGGCTGCGACCACTACGGGCGGCTTCAACACTTTTGTGCTGCTGATTCTCCCCACGGGCGTCGTCTACATCGTCTCCAGCTACGCGTCGCAGTTGATGGGAGCAGGGGACCGCGTCGGAGCGAGACGCTACGGATTCTACGGACTCATCGTCTCCGCCGCTGTCCAACTGCTCTGCATCGCTACCGTTCCCCTCATCGGCTGGCTCCTGGGGCGCCTGGAGTACACGCCGGAAGTGCGCGCGCTGATGAATCAGTACATCTGGATTCGTCTCTTGTCGGGAGGCGCGGCGGTCGGGATCGAGGCGCTGGCAAACTACTACGGCGGAATCGGCAACACGCGGCTCCCCATGATCATCAACGTGGTGGCCATGGTGTTGGACCTCGCCGGGAACTGGATGCTGATTGGTGGGCACTGGGGCGCTCCGGCGATGGGCGTTGCAGGCGCGGCGCTCTCCAGCAGTGCGTCCACGTGTCTGTTGTTCGTGATCTTCGCGGGCATCTTTTTCTGGGAGGGGCGACAGAAAGAGAACGGTGGACGCGCAATCCCGACGGGGATGCGAACCTCTGAGTTCTTGCGGATGCTCCGCTTCGGCTTGCCACACGGGCTGAACTACTTCGCTGAGTTCTTCGCCTTCAACATCTTCGTCAACATCGTCGTGGCGGGCCTGGGGACGATCGCGCTCGCGTCCTTCATGGCGGTGATGCAGGTCAACTCCGTTGCCTTCATGCCTGCTATCGCCCTGGCCACCGCGGGTTCCATCCTCGTCGGGCAGAGCATTGGAGCGGGTCAGAAAGGCGACGTGCCGAAGCTGCTCCGCATCACCTGGATCAGCGCCGCGGGATGGCAGGGCTTGGTGTCCATCTCGTACGTGGTGATCCCGTGGCTGCTCTTGGAGCCTTTCGCGAACGATCATGCGAAAGCGGCGGGGTTCGTAATCGTGGGTTCGAGAATCCTTCGGCTCTCCGCGGCGTGGCAGGTGTTCGACGCGACGGGGATGACGCTGTCCGAGACGCTCAGGGCAGCAGGTGACACCACCTTCCCCATGTGGACGCGGATCATTCTTGCGTGGGTGCTCTTTCTCCCAGGCGCGTGGATCACGGTGAGAGGTTTCGGGGGAGGAGAGCTCGCGGCCGTCGGCTGGGTGGTGGGCTACATCGCGGTGCTGGCCATTGTGCTTTACTTCCGCTTCCGCAGCGGGGCCTGGAGGCGAATTCAGCTGGTAGAGTCGACGCCCCTATGAGGGTGACATCTTCGGGTTTCACCTCACGTTCAAGAGTCGCGGTTGTTGAGCAGCTCGGCCAGCTGCTGCTCCATCCCCAGGTGCGCGGCCGCAGCCTCCAGCATCCGTCGTTCGGCCTTGTCGATCTTCCCGTCGATCAGCGCCATGTGGACGATCGACTGCAGGAACGCCGCGGCCTCGGGGGTGGCTTTCGGGATCAACCGATCGAAGAGCTGACTCCCAGCGTTCAGGGCCAGCTCGACGTTTGACCAAGGCACGCTCCAGCGATCCGAGCAGAGCTTGAGCAGCTTGCGTTCCGCGTCGTTCAGCTCGCCATCCGCCACAGCCACCGCCGCCATCATGTAGAGGAGCCGTTCGCGCTCCTGCACGTCGGAGATCACGTTGACGCGTCGTTGCGCGGGACGCGTGATCATCCGGTAGCGCTCATCCTCTTGAGAGCTCCACGCCTCATATGACCGGGCCAGGGCGAGCACCCAATCTCGTTCGCCCGAGGAGAGCGGCGTCTTACAGAACTCGCACGCGGGCGTGAGCGAGTCGGTCAACGGCGCGTTGCAGGACGGACAGCGGCTGGTGGACACGCCGTTGTCGACGTTGGTGGTCGCTCCGTTCTTGCGCACCAGCGTGAAGACCCAGCGCTGAGGAACAGTGGGCAGCTCCGGCAACGCTTGATCAACGCCTCCAATCCCCATCTTGGCGCTCCAGCGGATCTCCACATGCGCTTCGTCGAGCTCGCCGCGGCGAGGACGCAGCAGCTTCACGGTCGCCGCGCCCACCGCGCACTCGAGGAAAACTTTGCGACGCTTCTGCTGTGCCAACGCGCTGAGCTCTTCCTGTAGCGTCGTCTGAAAAGCCGCGATGGAGAGCTTCGCCATTCGACCCGCCACGCCCAGGGTCTGCGCTTCGATCCACTTCCAGAACACGAGCGACGCGCGATCCTCCAGCACTTCCAGGTTCAACGCGGGATCCGCCTGCCGCGCTTCGAGCAGCCCATCGACGATCGGATAGTGGCGAATGTGCTCCGATCCCTGCGTGATCTCCGAGAGCGTCCAGTCATAGTTGCCGGAGTTCACGATCGCTTTGCAGAACTCGCAGGCGTTGCTCGCGCCCCCTTGGTACGGCGCGCCGCAGTTGGGACATTTGCCCTGGTAGAGATCTCGTCCGACTTTCGTCTTCGCGCCCGGTTTGCGCACGAAGGTCCAAACTTCGGTGAAGCGCTCAATGGGCGCTCGGCGTGCCGCTTCCAAGGCCTGTGCGTCATTGGCGGAAGAAGGCGCGTCGGCATCGCGCAGCTGGGCGCGTACTCGAATATGCACCGAGTCGAACCAGTCACTCTGGTCGAGGCCAATCAGCTGCAGATCCAGCACCTCCGCGTCGGTGACCGCGTCGCGCACGCCTTGGCGATCCATCAGCTTGAGCTGAACGGTCAGGCGCTGAAAGGTCGCGTCGGAGATGAACGGACGAACCGAGGTCAGATCGCGGCGGAACCACGCTTGTTGGGTGTCGAGGAAGAGCTTTCGCACCTTCTCGTGAAGTGGCGCGAGATCGAACTCGGGATCGCGC
Organism: Myxococcaceae bacterium; assembly: GCA_052386435.1. Taxonomy (GTDB): domain Bacteria; phylum Myxococcota; class Myxococcia; order Myxococcales; family Myxococcaceae; genus JBQTKE01. The sequence goes on along the minus strand of JBQTKE010000160.1, from coordinate 1,033 downwards.
AGACGCAAGCGGTTGACCCAGCCCGTGACGTCGCTGGGAGAGACTTGAGTCCGCAGCTCCGCCTCGCGCTGTTCGAAGGCCTTCCGCGTTTGCACGGTTGGGCTGCCTCGCGAACGCATCAGCAGCAGCGCGACCACACCGACGAGCAGCGGCACGCCAATGACTGGGTGATCGAAGGCGAGGGCGATCAGATAAATGATGATCTCCGCGCCGCCGCCGTCTCCACCCCCGTCTCGAGAATTGCGCTCTCCTTGGTAGTTCTCGCCCCCACCCACGCGCGCGAGCGCCGCGGATGAGAGCAGGAGCAGCACGGGGACCCACCGGCCTAGGCGCCACTTCCAGAAGCCCATGGCGCATGACTGTACCGAATTCGACGCTTGCGTGATCGGCGGCGCGCACCGTACGAACGCGCCCATGAGCGAGTTTCTGATCGAAGCCCGGGGCGCCATCGAGCTGTGGACGATCAACGGCGAAGCGCGGAGAAACGCGATTGGCCGGGCCATGGGCAAAGAGCTTCAGGCGAATCTGGCACGGGTGACCCAGGGTCACAGCGTTCGCGTGGTCATTCTGACGGGGGCAGGGGACAAGGCCTTCTGCGCGGGCGCGGACCTCAAGGAGCGGGCCGGGATGTCGCAGGAGGAGGTGCGCGGGTTCCTCGAGGGACTCCGTCACTCATTGCGCGAGCTGGAAAAGGGCGACTGTGTGTTTATCGCCGCCATCAACGGCGTGGCCTTCGGTGGCGGGACGGAGTTGGCCTTGGCGTGTGACCTGCGCGTTGCTTCACCCAACGCGGAGCTGGGGCTGACGGAGGTGAAGCTGGGGATCATTCCGGGTGGTGGCGGTACTCAGAGACTGAGCCGATTGATCGGTCCGGGGCGCGCGAAGGATCTGATCCTGACCGGTCGTCGTGTCTCCGCGAAGGAGGCGTTTGAGTTGGGTCTGGTGAACCGTCTCGCGCTGGAAGGACACCTCAAGCAGACCGCGTTCGCGCTGGCCGAGGCGATCGTCGACGGTGCTCCGCTCGCGATTGGCG
>JBQTKE010000159.1:0-8052 GCA_052386435.1 Myxococcaceae bacterium | reverse complement strand
CAAAGTCGCGCAGGGTGAAGTTCCGATCGGCGAGCTGGGTCCTGGTGATTATTTGGGCGAGTTGGCGCTGATCACCCAGGGGCAGCGCTTGTGCACGGCGACGGCGTTGACGGCTGTCTCCGCGGTGGAGATCCGGCACGCGGACTTTCAGAAGCTGCTGACGCAAAAGCCACAAGCGTGCATCAAGTTGCTGATGGGGATCGTCACCGCGTTTGGACAGAAAGTTTTGGACAACCGGGACAACTTCAAGGGGCTCCTCGGCCGCTGAGTTGGTGGTAGTCTGCACGGCCCGATGAGCTCTCATCTCCGCGTTCTCCCAGTCGTTTTCACGCTCCTCGTTTCTGCGCCGGTCCTCGCTGCACCTGCGGCCGACTCGGATTGGTTCGCCAGCCTGTACACGGGTGACGGCGCGGAGCTTCGGGCGGATGAGCGGGTCTTCACGCTCTACGCGCTGCTCAATGCGATGGGCTATGACGACGCGCCCATCTCTCGGCAGAACCCTCTCCCCAAGCGCGCGTTCCATCCGGTGCGCACGCTGGTGCGACAGAAGGTCCTGGCCACGCCCCCGGAACTGCGCAAGCAGGCCGATGCATTTTTCGACTCACACCCCGCGCCCCTGGGCCGCTATCTCGCCTACACCGTTCACTCCGCGGCGCCGCCGTTCGCCTCAGGTGCCAAGGCGAAAGAGCTGGCGGATCTCAAGGGTTTCGAAACCCTCTTGGCCAACGTTTACACCCAGTGGTCACTCCAAGATCTGATGGGTCAGGTTCAATCCGAATACCGGAAGGGGCTGAAAGGTTACCTGACCGCAATTGACGCCCCCCTCACCAAGGCGCGCAAGCTGTTGAAGGTGCCAGAGAACGGGCCGCAGACGCTGGTCGTGCTCAATCTTCTGGAAGCGCAGAACGAGGTGAAGGGCGTGATGGGGGAGGGCGAGGTGGTGGTGATCGCGGGTCCAGCGGAGAAACCGAACATCGAGGGTGTGGTGAGAGAGTTTGGCCGTGTGCTCGTGGACCCCCAGGTCGCGAAGAAGGCCCAAGCCTCCTGGTCGGGTGGCAACGCGCTGCTTCGTGAGGCTCAGCTTTTGGGCGCCGGCGAGAAGACGGTCGGCGACTACGCGACGGCCTTGGTTGCCCGCGCGCTCGCGCTCCGCTCGATGGATGCAACCGACAGCGCTTACGAGTCGGCCGCGCAGCAGGGCTATTTCGGTTTGAAAGAGATCTCCAAGGGGTTTGACGACGGGCGCCAAGTGGAAGCCTGGGCGCTGGACGCTCTGGCCCGAGCAGAGACGAGACGTCCTTCGAAACGGTGAACGCGTGGACCACCTTCTTGAAAACCTGCTGAGCAGTTTGCACGGGCCCGTCGCTTATGCGGCGGTGTTCGGCATTCTTCTCGCGTGCGGGTTAGGCGTTCCGCTGCCGGAGGACATCTCGCTCATCTTGGGCGGCTATCTGGCGTTCAAGAAACAGGTGGAGCTGCCGATGATGATGGCCGTGGGCTTCGCGGGGATCCTCGCGGGCGACTCGCTGATCTATTTCGCGGGCCGGCGCGTGGGCACGCAGGTGGGAACGCGTGGCGGGTTCTTTGCGCGGGTTGTGACCCCGGAGAAACGCGCGAGGGTTGAAGCGCTGTTCGGCAAGCACGGACAGAAGATCGTGATGATCGCGCGCTTCCTTCCCGGCGTGCGCGCGGTGACGTACTTCACCGCGGGCTCCGCGAAGATGCCGTACTGGAAGTTCATCGCGTGGGATGGGTTGGCTGCGCTCGCGTCCGCGCCGCTGTTCGTTTACCTGGGCTACTACTTCGGCGCGGAGCTGGACTACCTGAAGCACGCGCTGAAGCGTGGGCAGACGGTGGTGATCGTGGCGCTGGCACTGGCCGCGGTGAGCTACTTCTTTTACACGCGCATTCGGAAGAAGAGGCTGGAAGAGGAAGCTGCGCGAGCGCCCGTAGAGCCCAAGCCGACCGCTGAGTCGTTCGGCTCGCACCAACGGCCGCCGCTCGTTGGGAAGTGATCAGAGATCCACCGAGCACAATCCCCGCGGCACGGCAGTGCGTATCCGGGAAGGCAGCCCAGCTGGATCTTTCCACCTACGGAGTCAGATCCCGGGACTTCAGCGGATGGCGGGATTGATCGAGCGACGGGTCTCACGAGTGACCCATTCGGTTCACCTGGACTGCGGCTGCGCAGGGCAAAACGCACAGCGCAATGCCTTTCCGCCTCTTGTGCCGTCGCTGGCACGGACCTCGCTGAGGAGGTGCGCCCAAGCGAAATTGTAGAGGCCCATATGTCGAGGCTGGTCCGACCGTCCGCGCGTGCATTGTTCTTGGTTTTCTCCTCTGTCCTCGTCGGGTTCGGCGCCGGTTGCAACGGCACCGTGTCAGACACTGATTCGAGCTACTTCCTGACCGGGACGGAGGAGCAGCCGCTCACCCAGGCCTCGAACGGCGGCGTGTCGTGTCGAAACGGCAAGGTGTTGGTTTGTCACCGCCCCCCCGGGAATCCCGCCAACAGCCACACGATCTGCGTGGCTCAGGCGGGAGCGAATGCGCACGTCGCGCACCATGGCGATCCCTTGGGATCGTGCGACGGTCTGAGCTTCTCAGCGTGTGACCCCTCTGCCTTTGCAAGCGGTACGGAAGAACCGCCGGCCAAGGGACCGAAAGGAAAGCATCTGTGTGGCGGCAAGAAGGCGCTGGTCTGCCATATCCCGCCTGGCAACCCGGCCAATGCCCACAACATTTGTATCGGGCTGGCGGCTGTGGATGCTCACGTTCGAAATCACGGCGATCCGCTGGGTGAATGCCCGCGTCCTCCCGTCACCACCGTGAAACCCAAGCCGACGTACTGTGAAGGCGTGGGCGGCTCCTGCACTGCGCATACGCAGTGCAGCACAGGAATCTGCCGACAAGGCACGTGCGCCCCAGCCGGTGCTGTCCCTTGTAAGACTTCGGCTGAGTGCGGCTCCAACCGCTGCATCGACGGACTTTGTGAGGGCATCGCCCCCGGCGGCGGCTGCGTGACCAATAGCCAATGCGACTCAGGCCTGTGTGTTGATTCAGTCTGCGTCGGGAAGCCAGGAGGCTCGCCTTGCACGTCACCCACGGAATGCGGCTCTCTGGCGTGCATCGGGGGTGAGTGCGCCCCAGGGCTTCCTGCCGAAGCAAGCTGCCCCGAAGCGTCCGCGTGTGCCTCGGGCGTCTGCGGCAATGGCGTTTGCGTCAGCGGCGGAGTACCGGCCGGCGGCGCGTGCAGCATTGGTTCACAATGCATGTCTGGGGAGTGCAGCAAGACCGGCGTTTGTGAAGGTGCGCCGCAAAATGCGCCTTGCCTGACCTCTGGCCAATGTTTGTCAGGAAGCTGCGTGGATAAAGCGTGCGCCGCCGGTGCGCCGGGAGGGTCGGCCTGCACCAGTGATGCAGTCTGCGGTTCGAAAGCTTGCATCGACGGCACCTGCGCTCCGGGCGCGCCGGCCGGAAGTGCTTGCGGCTCCGCAAACGACTGCGGGTCTCGGACCTGCGTCGGTGGCATCTGCGTCGGAGGCGGCGGCCCTGCGGGTTCGCCTTGCTCAGTGGGAGCAGCGTGCGCGTCCAATGAATGTGCTAACGGCGACTGCGATTGCCTGGCTCCGGGAACCGCTGGTGGGGCGGGCGCTCAATGCGCGTCAGGTGCGTGCCAATCCGGTCTGTGCGAAGCGGGATACCCGGGTGGGGTGCCGTGCGCCACTGATTCCCAGTGCGTCTCGACCCAATGCGTCTCGGGCACGTGCCTGCCGGGTTTGGCCGCAGGGTCGGCTTGTGGAGCCGGAGCGGATTGCGCTTCTCGCCGCTGCGTGGCGGGCTTCTGCGAAGGCGGCGGTCTTTCTTCCGGATCCCCCTGCATCACCAACACTGCGTGCGTCTCGGAGCTCTGCTCGAATGGCACCTGCACCGGCCTTCCAGGCGGGTCTCTGTGCACCGCGAGCAGCCAGTGCGCAGGGGGGCCGTGCCTCGCTGGTGTTTGCGCCCCCTTGCCTCCAGGCTCGCGCTGCGCGGTCGCTACGGAATGCGCGTCGAAGGCCTGCATCGGTGGACGCTGCGCAACGGGTCTTGCGGCGGGCTCCGCGTGCGGTACTGGCAGCGAGTGCGTCTCGGGCGTGTGCAAAGCCGGTCTGTGCGAGGGTGGCGGCATCCCAAGCGGTCGGCCCTGCACGGTCAGCTCCGAGTGCGTCAGCAACCGCTGCACGTCTGGGTTCTGCGAAGGCTTGCCAGGGGGATCGCCCTGCTCCCTTTCCGCCCAGTGCGCGACGCAGCTGTGCGTGACCGGAATCTGCGGCAGCCAGATCAATTAGCCGTCGCTGGGGTGGTGAGGCAGGGCGATGGAGAGCGAGTCCACTCGGCCTCCGTCGAAGTTTTACGGTGCCCTTCCTGTCCCTCGGCACACGCACCGGGGCCGTGGGAGCACACTCCCGTTGGGTGAGCGAGTTGTTGAAGAAGCTGGGCCACGAGGGGAACGGACGGCGAATGTCCTGAGAAGATAAGGAACGCCACCTGGCGAGACGAGTGCAGCTCGAAGTTCCAGCTTCGCACCAAGAGCTTCCAGCTCGAGAGTGGAAGCTGTGTCGCGGACTCGGGCACCCACAAACCGTTGGGCACTGGAATCGCTTATCTCTCGCTCGTCCATACAGATGCGAGCGGAGAGTCCGTCCCCGGCTGCCCGAGCAAGGGAAGCATTGTGCTCGAGAGCACGGGGACGGGTGACATCAAGATCACCCTCAACGCACAGCTGACCAACGGAACCTCAATCACGGACAAGCAGTTCACTGTCCCCGCCGTGTTGGAGCCGCAGTAGTCGCGTCAGGCGCTGATTCGTTAAATTTCCGCCCCACCCGTCGAACAGACGCGTCGACCGCATCCCCGGCTCATCTCGCGCGACCGCCTTCACCCGGAAGCCCGCGGAGGCTGGCCAGCTTCACCGTGTAGACCGCCCGGTAAGCTCCACCATCCCTCCTCACCGCGCCAACTGCAGAGCAGGTTCCCAATCCCTGGTACACGACCGTCAAGGCAGGAACTCCGCCGTCCTCCAACGCGAGACGCGGCGCGATGCGCGTGAGGTAGGGCTTCACGTCCGTCGTGGCCGTACGTACACGGGCTTGGTCAACGTGGAGCAGTGGGCGTTTGGTGCTAGCCGCAAAGTTCGTTGAGTCGCCGACATCTGCCTTGCGCCCCTTAGGAGGGTGCGCATCTTCGCCTGAGTTTCGACGCTTGTAGGGCGAACGGTTGGGTGTGAGGGAGGCGAGAGTGTCCGCACTGAAGTCGAACGATCCGCCGAGCATCAACCCGCGCGGAAAGAAACACGAGAAACCCATCAAGGACGGCCCGAGGTTTCAATTGGGGTCGCCGCTGGGCTACGTGATGCTGCTCTTGTTGGGCTTCTTCCTCTTCCGAAACGTCTTTCAAGAGGCCGGGGTTCGCAAAGTCACCTACAGCCAGTTCAAGGAGGCGCTGAGCACGAAGCAGTTCGAGCGTGTGCAGATCACCGACGACTGGGTGAAAGGCTATCTCCCCGAGGGCACAGCGGCCGCGCCGAAGGATGAGAAGACGTTTCGCAACGAGCCCGCGGCGTTGCCATGGATGGCGCACCGAGTGTCGGGTGATGACGAGCTGATTCCGCTGCTGGAGAAGGAGAAGGTCCAGTACGAGGCGATGCCTACCTCCGGTTTGGGAGATGCGCTGTGGGTCTGGGTGCTTCCCTTGGGGGTCGCATTCCTCTTCTGGAGCTTCATGATGCGCCGGATCGCGGGCGGCCTCGGCCAGGGTCCGCAGAGCGTGATGAGCTTCGGCAAGTCGCGCGCGAAGATTCAGTCGGAGTCGGACACAGGTGTGGGCTTCAAGGACGTCGCTGGCATCGATGAGGCGGTCGATGAGCTGCGTGAAATCGTGGAGTTCCTGAAGACGCCGGAGAAGTTTCGGCGACTGGGTGGACGCATTCCCAAGGGTGTGCTGCTCGTAGGTCCTCCAGGAACAGGCAAGACGCTGCTCGCGCGGGCCGTGGCAGGCGAAGCGGGCGTGCCGTTCTTCTCGCTCTCAGGTTCCGAGTTTGTGGAGATGTTCGTCGGCGTGGGTGCGGCCCGCGTGCGCGATCTGTTCGCACAGGCCCAGGCGAAAGCGCCGTGCATCATCTTCATCGACGAATTGGACGCGATTGGTAAGAGTCGCAACGCCGGACTCGCGGGCGGTCACGACGAGCGCGAGCAGACACTGAATCAGCTGCTCGCGGAGATGGACGGCTTCGACGCGAAGGTCGGGTTGATCATTATTGGCGCGACCAACCGTCCGGAGATCTTGGACAGCGCGCTGATGCGTCCGGGTCGCTTTGACCGTCAAGTGCTGGTCGATCGTCCCGACAAGCGTGGCCGTGAGCGAATTCTCGAGATCCACGCCCGCGAGGTGAAGCTGGGACCCGACGTGGATCTCAAGTCGATCGCCGCGCGGACTCCGGGGTTCGCGGGAGCGGATCTGGCCAACGTCGTGAACGAGGCCGCCCTGCTGGCGGCGCGCAAGAACCACGACGCTGTCCTGCGGTCCGATTTCGAGGAGGCGATCGAGCGTGTGGTGGCGGGCCTGGAAAAGAAGAACCGCCGCATGAACGAACGGGAGAAGGAGATCGTCGCGCACCACGAGGCAGGCCACGCCGTGGTGGGCTGGATGCTTCCGTACGCCGAACGCGTTCACAAGATCTCGATCATCCCGCGCGGCCTGGCGGCGCTCGGCTACACCATGTCGCTGCCGCTGGAGGACCGCTACCTCATGTCCTTCGAGGAGCTGCGCGACAAGATGGCGTCAATGATGGGTGGTCGCGCGGCGGAAGAGATCTTCATGGGGGAGATCTCGACTGGCGCGTCGGACGATCTCAAGAAGGCGACGGATGTCGCGAGGATGATGGTGCGCGACTACGGCATGTCGTCTCTCGGCCCCGTCTCACTCTCCGAAGATCGCGGGGCCGCGTTCTTGCGCTCAGCGATGGCGGCCCCGGAGCTTAGGTCCTATTCCGAGCAGACGGCGCGCATGGTCGACGAAGAGGTTCGGAAGATGACCACCCAGGCCCTGGACCGTGCGCGGGAGACGCTCAGTGCCAACCGCGAAAAGGTGGAGGCGTTGGCGGCGCGGCTGCTCGCGAATGAGGTCATCGAAGAGGACGAACTGGCGCGGCTCCTGGGCCCCAAATCGGTGCCAACCGCGGGAACCTTGGGGCCGGCGTCGGTTGAACGTCCTTCGGACGATGAGAACGAGGTGAAGCCGCCCTCGAACCGTTGGGGAGGGACGCACGCCTAAGCGCCAGGCAGGCAGGAAGGCAGCGCGCCTTCTGCAGGTGAGCAGGGCGGGGATTAACTTCGAACGTCACGGAGGCTCACCGTGGATAACCGGATTGGGAAGAGCTACGTCGCCCGCAAAGCCCTCTTTCACAAGGGGTTGCGCGAAGGCCGCCTGACGGTCCAAGAGATCGAAGAGGCTCTGCCCGACGGGACCCTCACCGCTGCCGAGCGCTGGTTGCTCTACTACTCGCTGCGCGCGGCTGAGGTGGAGATCATCGACGAAGAGACGGGTGTGATTGACCACGGTCTCCACGAGGCGTCGTCGCCCACGCAGCACTGAAGAAGAGTCGCGGCACCCTTGACGAGGTAATGGGGTCCGCGCTCGCATCATCGCTCCACCGGCCTTGTGACTGACAGGCTGGGACAGTGTGGCATGAAGTTTTCGGCTCGCTGCGTTGACACCCTGAGCGATCTGGTTAGGTTGCCCCCGTTTTTCGGGGAACATCCATGAGTGAAACCAACAAGCAGTCAACCAAGGTCAATGACCGCCGCCGCTTCAATCAGGAAGGGGAACCCGTCGTGTCTCCAGCAGAGTCGGCGGAACCCACCGTTGAAGCGCAGACCGAAGCCGCTCCGGAACAAGAGGATGGCGAGACGGCGAAGCTGAAGGCCGATCTAGAAGCCGCTCGCAAGCGGGTGGACGAGCTGGCGCGGGCCTTTCAGTCGCTCGACCGTGATCGCGAAGACTTCAAGCAAC
>JBQTKE010000158.1:0-10819 GCA_052386435.1 Myxococcaceae bacterium | reverse complement strand
GCCCATCTCGTTGCTCCTTGTGGTTGGTTTGCCGAGCGCCGGGGCCAACCGGCGTCTCGGTTCCACAAGGTCTACGGGAAAGGCTCCCCAACGGAGTAGGTCCGAACCTCCTCAGAGCTTCGGCTGCCCTCCAGCCCCTACTGCCGCGAAGCGGCTTCGTTCAACTTGCGTAAACATGCGACTCGCCCCGAGCGCTCCTCTGGCCGGCCACGAAAACTTGCTGCCTAAACGGCGAAACCCGAGTCAGAGAGGTGATGGTCGATGGACTTCACGGTCACCATCGTCTGCCGGCCCACCCTTCGCCCACGCCTGAGCTTGCCGCATCGCAAGAGCTTGAAGACGTGATCTCGACTGCACCCGAGCCGAAGCGCAGCCTCGAACACGGCAACGCTCGGCGCTCCGTTGGTCGCCGCCGCCCTGTCCTGCTTCTCCTCGATCCGGGCGAGCGACTCGATCGTGCCACATATTCAGGGCCGCCACGTAATCGCCGTTGGTGTCGAATCTGACGGTTGCAGTTTTGTCGACCGAGACCGGCAGGACGAGGTCTGTCGATGGCGCTGCCTTCGGTAGCCGCAAGAGTCGACCGCGCTCTTCCATCAGGACCTGCTCGACGCTGCGCTCCCGTAGGGTTGGATGCGACCGCTCGTGGGCGATGTCGTCGATGAACGCGCGGAGCTCGCGGTTGCCGTGGTCCACGGACCGGATGTGACGGCCGGCGAGAAAGCGTTCGCGGAAGAACCGCACCGCGCTCTGCGCCTCCCTTCTCTTGCGGTCTGCGCACCGCGCACACGCGGAGCGACACGCAGTACGCGCCGGACAACTCGACGAAGGGCGGACTACCTGACCGTGCGCCAGTTGGGGGAGGAGTACCGAAGCCGTAACCCGAGGAGCGTCGCGCAGTAGGGTTCAGCTCTGCTTCCGCAGCTCTCGCGCAGCGGCGCTTCGAGGCGCTGATCGGCGACCCCTCCGCTGAGGAGCATCCGGCACCAGTTCAAAGTGATAGCCGAGCGCGGTCGCCAACTTGATCACCGTATCCATCGTAGGGTTCGCCCCCTCAACAGTGAACAGGCGCCGAAGAATCTCGGGCTTGGCCCCGATCTTCCGGGCGAGTTCGGCCTTGCTGATCCCACTGAGCACCCGCGCTTGATCCAGAGCGCGCACGAGCTGGTCCGTCACGTCGATCTCCGCACGAGCCTTGCGGTAGGCCCCTGCGAACGTGCGGTCCTTCATCTGCTCGTCAAAGAAACGGTCGAAGCCGGTCTTGGTCGCCATTGCTGGCCTCCGTAACCTATATGTTACGCATCCTGTCCCATTGATGCAAGCGATTCGTGAAGACGTAGTTCCGGCGACGGTTCGATTCTTCACACGACACTTCAGAACCGAAGATCAGGCTGTGATCTCATAGCGTTAGGCCAATCCAAGCGATCTTGCTGGGTTCAACCGAAGTACTGAACCTCCCCCACGAGGGCTCTCGTAGCGGGTGATGCATGGGGCGCGTCATCGAAGGCGCCGATGCGAATGGCATTCGCGTCGAAGTACCGCCCAGCGGCCAGACAATATGTCTCCAAGGGAACGCGACCATGCTCGAAGCGATCTGTTGAAAGCTTGGGAAAAACCGGTAGGAAGCGATTCACTATGGCCCGATACGTTGATGGATTCGTCATCGCTGTTCCGAAGAAGAATCTCGCGCTCTATCGCAAGATGGCAAAGCTGGGCGCCAAAGTTTGGAAGGATCACGGAGCGTTGGAGTACGTCGAGTGTGTGGGTGACGACCTCGCCACCACCATGGGAACCTCCTTCACCAAGCTGGCGAAGACGAAGCCAAGTGAAACGGTGTTCTTCTCGTTCATCGTCTACAAGTCGCGCGCCCACCGCAATGCAGTGAACAAGAAGGTCATGTCGGATCCACGCATGGCGAAAGCACCCGATCCGATGCCGTTTGACATGAAGCGGATGGCCTTCGGTGGCTTCAAGGCGATCGTCGAGGCGTAGTCGGCGAGACGGCAGCGGCCAAATCAACCGGCCCAGGAGCATCCTGTACAGCGGTCAGTCCGACTTCGTAGGCTGCTTGGGCGGTTCATCTCCCGGGCGAATCAGCTCGGGCAACCCTTCATGCTGCGCGCGCCAGAGCTCTTGAACCCGGCGTCGTCTGGGATCCTGTTCGTTGTGCTTCGCGAGCAGGAAGTAGATCGGAAAAAAGAACGTAGCCGCGAGGACAAGGATCGGCAGCACCGCGCGGATGTAGCTCTTGCCCACTGCCGCCGGCGTGGTCTCCAGCGACACCAGGATCGTGGTCTTCCCCACCAGCAACCGGAAGCGATCACCGATCTTCAGATCGACCGGCCCCGAGAACGTCATGGGCGCGTAAGTCTCTTTCCCCGTCAATCGCTCGAGCGTCGCACCGGCAGGAACCTGGAGTCGAAATCCGCTCGCCGTCGGCTCGGCCAGCGTGAAGCCCTGGTCGGCGACCTCGCTGCCCCAGACTGGAACGGTGGCGTCATCTCGAGCCTGCGCGAATAACGGGCCGTCCTCCGGCCCGAAGCTCCGGATGTACGTGCCAGTCTGGCCCCAGAAGACTTGAACGAAGAGACGGTTCGGCGTGGTCACGCGTGCTCCTGAAAACAGGAACTATAAGGAGAACCAACACCACGCGCCGCGCGAAAGTTCCCCGAGAAGCGTTGTCAGACACAGCCAACCATGCTCAATCGGGACGCCCTTTCACTCTGGAGCCACCGTGAACCCGTGGATCGCCGTAGGAGCCATCAACGGCTTCATCGCCGTCGCAGCCGGAGCCTTTGGAGCCCACGCGCTCAAGCAGCGACTGCCCGTCGACCTGCAAGCCGTCTTCGAAACCGGCGCGCGCTATCACATGTACCACTCGCTCGCGTTGGTCGGGCTGGGCGTGCTGGCGACGCTGAAGCCGGCGCCGCTGGTGGGTCCATCTGGGTGGGCCTTCCAAGCGGGGATCGCGCTGTTCTCGGGAAGCCTCTATGCCTTGGCTCTCTCCGGCGTTCGCATCCTCGGCGCCATCACGCCAATCGGTGGCCTGGCGTTTCTGGCGGGTTGGGGATTACTCGCCGTGGCCGCGCTTCGTTCCTGACGGCACTTACTGGTACGTCTGCGCCGGCGACAGCGCCGATGCCGCAGCCGCCCTCGTAGCGCGCCCCACCTGCCACGAATCCACGTCCGTCGCCCAGCACTTGCCCGATCGCGGAGGCGATCGTCCGGCATGCGCCCAGCGAGCCCAGGCCCACTGCGAAATTCGAGAAGGCCCCGGTGCTCGGGTTGTAGAGCTCGGCGGAGCCGGCCGTGTAGCCCGAGTTGTCGTAGCCACCGACCACGAGCACCTTGCCGGTCTGCAACAGAATCGAGGTCTGCGAAGAGCGCGCCGTGGACATGGAGCCGGTGCCGGCGAAGGCATTCGTCGCCGGATCGTAGAGCTGCGCTGTGGCGACGGCTTGGTTTCGTTTATGGGGGCAGTAGGGATCGAACCTACGACTCCTGCCGTGTGAAGGCAGTGCTCTACCGCTGAGCTATACCCCCGGACGTCGAAAGCGCGCGCAAACTGCCATCGGCTTTCGTCGCTGTCAACGTCTCTCGTCGCTAGGCTTTCGCGGCTTTGGTGAGCTTCTCTTCCAGCTCACGCACGCGGCGCTTTAGGCCTGACAGCTGTTTTCCCAGCGCCTTGAAGTCGCTCCGGGCGGCGAAGTTCAGGGCCCGCAGGACTTCGTCTTGGCCTCTGTTCAGGACCTGCTTGCCGCGCTGCACTTTGCCGATCGCGCCGGCGATCGCCATCGCGCGCTTTTCGTCCGCGAAGAGCTTCTCCATCGCTTTCTGCGAGTACTGCATGGCCTGCTTCTTGAGATCTTGGCTGAGTCCCACGGTCTACCGCCCCCAGTATGCTGCGAATTGGCGGCGGTAAGTGCCACAGGGGATGCGCGCAGCGCAAACATCCCGCGCGGGCTTAGTCACCGGCGAAGGTCGTTTGAATCTGGCTCAACACCCGTTCGGCCATTCCTTTGAAGCGGGCGCGTTCGGCGACCTGTTGGAGATCGCCTCTCACGGTGAGCTCGCGGCGCAAGAGGAGCTGGAGGGGATTGGTGGTGCCCTGGAGCAACCCTTTCCAGGCGCTGTACTTGGCTCGAGCGAAGTACGCGGGCTCCAACTCTTCGAGATCGTCTGGATCGTCCAGGACGGTGAAGCGCTTGAGCCGACCCTTCTCCGGTTCCAGATGCACCACGAAAGACTTGTCCAACAACCCGGGCTCGGCATCGACGATGACACCGAAGTCTCCGGCCCAACCTTCGGCCGCGTCGGCTCGGTCGGGGTCTTGGTCGAGGAGCTTGAGCACCTGTTCGACCCAGTCCCGCGAAGGGAACTGCGGCATCACCCTCCTCCGAGCATCTTTTTGAGGCTGGAGAAGAGGCCACCGCGGGCAGCGGCGCTGTTGGGATCGCCCACCGCATCACGCTCGGCGTACTCCGCTTCCAGCGCCTTCTTCAAAGTCTCCGGCGTGTCGCGCGTGGCCAGCGTCACCTCTTTCGCCGCGGCGCCTTCTTCGACGGAGACCTTGAGCAGGCACTCTTCGTCCAAGCGAAAGTCGATCTTCCTGCCCGTGGCGGACGCGGGGACACGCAGCGTTCCCAAGTACTCGTTGTCGACGATGAGCTCGCTGTCGCCCTGGAAGATGTCCAGCTCGATAAACGGCGTGGCGGTGTCTTTCGGCGGTGGCAAACGGAAGCTCTTCACCAGCGGGATGGTCTGGTTCTTATCGATGATCTTGCGGAAGCGGCCGCTGGGCAGCGCGTAGCCAATGGGCATAGAGAGCGCGTCCAGCAACGTCACTGCGTCGAGCGAACCCAACGAATCACCGAGCAGCGCCGCGCCCAACGCCACGCACTCGTCGGGGTGCACACCTTTGCGCGCCGGCTTGCCGAAATGCTCCTGAATCTTGGCCTGGACTCGCGGCATGCGGCTCTGACCGCCGACGAGGATGATCTCGTCGATCTCCGTCCGCTTGATCCCCTTCTCCTCCAACACCTGATCGCAGATGGCAAAGGTCCGATCCACCAGGTCCGAGGTGAGGGCGTTGAGCTGCTCTCTCGTCAGCGGCACGCGGAGGTCCACCGGCTTGCCCTTTCGCTCCTCAATGTAAGGCAGCTCGATAAGCACGTTCGGGATCAACGTGAGATCGATCTTCGCGGCCTCCGCGGCGTTCTTGATCCGCTGCATGGCGATGGGGCTCTGCGACAGATCGATCTTGGTCTCTTTCCGGAACGTCTCGAGCACGAAGTCGATGATCCGGTTGTCGAAGTCGGTTCCGCCAAGGAACGTGTCGCCGCCCGTGGCCAGCACTTCGAAGACGTTGGAGTTGAGCTGCAACACGGAGACGTCGAAGGTCCCGCCGCCCAGGTCGTAGACGAGGATCTTTTGATCGAGCCCGCGGTTGAAGCCGTAGGCGAGCGCCGCAGCGGTGGGCTCGTTGACGATGCGCTTCACCGAGAAGCCGGCGAGCCGCCCTGCTTCCTTCACGGCCTGGCGCTGGTTGTCGTTGTAGTAGGCGGGGACCGAGATGACGGCTTCTTCGACGGAGCCACCCAGGAACTGCTCGGCGATGGTCTTCGCGTGCGCCAGCACGCGGCTGGAGATCTGCGGCAGCGTCATCGTCTGATCGCCCAGCTTAACCGCCGCTTCGCCTTCAGGGCCTTCGACGATCTCGTAGGTGAAGTAGCCTTTGAGGTCCTGGACGACGCGCGAGTTGTACTTTCGCCCGATCAACCGCTTCGCGCCGTAGATGGTGTTGGTGGGGTTGGTGACCATCTGATCCTTGGCCACACCACCGACCAACATGTCGCCCTTCGCGGAGAGCGCGACGACGGATGGAAGGATCAGGTTCCCGCGATCCGTCGGCACCACCTTTGGGATCTTGTTGCGAACCGAGGCGACGCACGTGTTCGTGGTCCCGAGGTCGATCCCGATGATGCGCGGTTTCTCAGACATGGAAGGAAGGCCAAGGTGTACCACGGCGCGTCACATCAGCGCAGAACAAAGCCAAGAGCACACGCCCCGTCACGCTCTAAAGCTCACGCCGACTGAAGCCCACCCAGCCGCGCCTGCCGTGGCGCCACGTCCAACACGGACGCACCGCGCTGAGCCAAGTCCTCGCGAACCCCCGAGTGGCAGGTGAACGCGATGACTTGCTGACGCTCTGCGACACGCGAAAAGAGATCCAGCGTCGCGAACGTCCGCTCTGGATCGAAATTGACCAGGATGTCGTCAATCAACAGTGGAAGTGGGCCTCGTGTCTCCGCGAAGTCCTGGATCACTGCGAGCCGGAACGCCAGATAGAGCGCTTCGCGCGTGCCTCGCGAAAGTTTTCCGGCCGGCCACTCTTTCCCAGCTTCCTCGCAAGCGACCAGTCCGTTCGCCTCAGTCGACGTGAAGATGCGCGTGTACTTGCCGCCTGAGAGCTCCGCGAAGAGCGCCGACGCCAGCTTCACCACCCGCGGCTGCTGATCCTTCTCGAACGTCTCGCGCGCACGCTGAAGCAAGAGCAACGCAAGCCGATCCACCGCGTAGCGCTGCGCAAGATCTCCGGCCTTCCCGGCCAGCACCTCTTCCTTCTGGCGAATGCGCGCGATCTCGGTGTCGGCTTCCCAGAGGGCGAGCTGCTTTTTGAGCCCGCCGCGCTCGTCCGCCAAGCGCCTGCGATCCTCCACGAGCGCGTCGACCCGTGCCCGCAAGACCGCGAGCTCTCGCACCGCGCCCTCACGACCGCCGAGCAAGCGCAGCTCCGCCTGCACATCCGCCACGCTCTGACCGCAACCGCTCTCGATCTTCACGTTCAGCTCGCGCGCTTCAGACGACGCTCGGCGGTATTCGACGGCCGCCGCGGCGCGTTTGCGGAAGGCCTCACTGTCCGGAGCGCGCGCCTGCAGCATCAACCGTTCGAGCGCTGCTTCGAACTCCGCGCAGCCGCGATCGCTCTTTGCCTTACGAACCTTGAGCTCTTCTCGCCGCTGCTGCAGCTGCTTCTGCTCGCGCGCTTTTTCGCCTGCGCGCGCCAGCGTCTCCGACAACCCGCTCAGGGCTTCCTCTGGGCCGGCCGCAGAGATGCCCGCCTCGTGAGCGGCATCCAGGACCGCCCGCGCGGAGACGTGACATTCGCGCTCTTCCGCGTTTAACCCCTCCTCCTCGCTGCGAACATCGAGCAGCCTTTGCCGAAGCGACGCCACCTCGCTCCACAGCTCCAGCGCGCGTTCGACGGGCAGCTTCGCAGGGAAGTGAAGCGTGGCGTAGATCTCTTGAACCCACCGCTCCAGCTCCGAGATCTTGGCCTCGGCGGCATTGAGATCCACCTCCGCGTTCTTCTCTTCGGTCCGCGCGAGTGAGAGCTTGGGCGTCAGCCCTTCCGATTCGATGCTGAGCTTTTGACGCTGACGAACATCGTTCAGCTCTTGCTCCAGCTGCTCTTCACGCTGAGAGAGCGCTGCCTCGTCCGCCTCGACCTCGACACCGGCTTCGCTCGCGCAGGCCAACGCCTCCGCCCAACGCTCCCTCGCCTTGCGCTCCGCGAGCTCTGCGTCCAACAGCAGTCTTTGCACCTCACGGTCGTGCGCCGCCTTGCGCTGAGCGACCGACTGAACCGCGTGAACATGGGACTTGGCGCTCTGACGCTGAACCCAGAGGAGGAGGAGCGAGAGCGCGCCTGCAGCGCCAGCCGCGGTGAGACCTTCGTGAGGGCCACGACCGACATAGATCCCGGCAGCGAGCGACAGCAGCACCAAGCAGATGATCGCCGCCAGCGAACCTGGAAATGCAGGTCGTGGCTCGAGCAGTGCCGCGGCCTGATCACGCTGCGCCTGTACATCGGCTCGGCGCTGATCTGCCGTGGCGCGGAGCGCTGTGCTCTCGGAACGAAGGGGGTCGACCCGGCGCAGGGACACCTGACGTCCGCGAACTGCTTCGATGGGCCAACTGGGCAGGCAGGCCACGGCGTTGGTAAGGCGGCGAATCTCTTGCTCGAGGTGCTCGCGAGCGCTCCGCGCATTTCGAAACGCGGCGTCGCGCTGACTCCAAGTCGCTTTCGCATCCGCGACCTGATCGCGCAGGGACGAGAGCTTCATCTTCGCCGCCGCGCCCAGATCCATCTCGGCCAACCGCGCGCCGTCCAGAGACAGCCCCAGCCCACCGAGTGCCCCGTCGACTTGGCGTCGCCGTTCCGCGAGCGTCGCCTTCTTCGCGGGAAGCGAACGGAACTGATGCAAGCGCGAGGCAAACGCTTCCGCCGCGGACTTGAGACGAGGGGCGTCGAGCGCTTTCCCCTGCTCCGTGGCCATCTCCGCGAGCAGCCGCTCCACCGAGGCGGACTCAGTCAGGACTTCATCGCGTTCGGAGCGTGCGGTGGACAGCGCGACCGTCAGTTGCTCCAACCGTTCAAGACCACCCTCGGGGAAATCCTTCAAGTCCCCCAGCGCTTGCAGCTCCGCGCGAATGACCTCGAGTCTCGCCAGCTCTGCCGCCGCGGAGCACAACCGGTCCACCTGCTCCATTCGCCGCTGCGAGCTCTCCAAGTTCGCCTCGACGTTCGTGAGCACGGATTCAAGTCGAGGCAGCTCCGCGGAGTGCTTCTGGTAGTGCGCAGGGCGATCACCCAATTCGCGAAGCTGGCCCTGAAGCTCCTGTAGGTCGTTGAGCACGACGTTGAGCTCCTTCTTCGTGCCGCGGGGCGCGTAGAGGCCCTCGCTCTCCTTGCGCAGCCCCTCCAACACCCCTGGCAGGCGCTGGGCTCCGAGCATTCCCGCGGCGAAGAGCGCCTCCGACACGGAGCCTTGCGAGGCCAGCTCCTCGAAGGACGCCAGCTCGTCCAGGCCGAACGCGAAGACGCGGTAGAACAGCTCGCGCGTCGTTCCGCCCAGCGCGTCCACCAACTTGCTCTCTGGCAGCGGCTCGCCGTTGACACCGCGAAGCGACAGCTCACCGTCGTAGCGACGCTTGCTGCCCACCCGACGCACCGTGATCGGACCGAAATGCGTGTCGAGTTGAAGCTCGCCGCCGTAGGGACCGTCGTCCGGTTCGTAGCGCGCCAGATCCGCGCGTCGTTCGAAGCCGAAGAGAATGGAACGCACGAACGCCAGGAGCGTGCTCTTGCCGGCCTCGTTTGGGCCGTGAAGGACGTTTAGCCCTGGAGACAACGACAGCTCGAAATGTCGGAAATGGCCGAACCCATCGACCTTGATTTTGCGGATCTTCACCTACCCCTCCCCGTCCAACAACAACTCCAGCGCCCTTAAGCCCGCCTGCCGTACCAAGGCGGGCGCCAGCTCACGCATCTTCGGCAAGGAGAGACGCTGCAGCGCTGTATCCAACTTCTTGAGATCTTCCTCGCCCCACAGCTCTTCCAGGAGCAACCGACTTTCGCCCGCGCGCTGGACATCCGTGGCGAGTGTGCCGGTCAGCCCTCCCGCGGCGACCAAGGCCCCGATGTCCAGATCCGGTTGGGTCGCGTCGCGCAGAGACTCCAGAAGCACCGGTGGCGTCCGCGCGGCGAGCGACTCCCGCAGCGATTCCTCGAGCTGCTGCAGCACTCCCGCTTGGGTCAGCTCGGCGCGCAAGGTCGTTCGTCCTTCCAGGGTCAACCGCACGGCGTGCGCGTCGAGCCCTGGAGTACAGACGGTGGCAATCTGTTCCTCGGCGGCGACGGCGAGCGCCTCCAGCGAAAGGAGCTCCGTGGTGTCCAAACTGATCCGATGCCAGCGGACCGAATCGATCGCATAGAAACGCGTGACCACGACACCTTCCGTCACGTCGACCAGGACGCAACCGCGTTCACCGGTCTCGTTCACGTGTCGGCCCTGCGGATTGCCCGGGTACACAGCCAGACCGCCACTCTCCAGCCGATGTTCAGAGCGCGTATGCACGTGACCCAACGCCCAGTAGTTCAGCCCGCGCTCGGCGAGATCTTGCAGGGTGCACGGCGAGTAGTTCGCGTGTTGGGAAATGTCCCCGACGTTGGCGTGGAGCACGCCGACGGTGAACTCCTCACCCGACCTCGTGAAGTGCTGCGTCAGGTTGTCGGTCACGCGCTCCTGGGGATAGCTGATGCCTTGCACCCTGCAGAGCAGTCGCCCGTCGCGTCGGACCTCGCACTCTTCAACGGCGGTCCCGAAGACTTTGACCGACGGGGGCAACGACACAGGCGAATCCGTATCGAGCAACGGATCGTGGTTGCCGTGAACGATGAACGTCTGAATCTTCGCCTCGTCCAGACGCGACAGCTCCTTGCGAAGCTGCAAGCGCGCGCGCACGGATCGGTCCCGGGTATCGAAGAGGTCGCCGGAGAGGACGAGGAAGTCGACCCTCTCACGCAGGCAGAGACCGACGATTCTGGACAGCGCCGTAAAGGTCGCGGTCTGGACCACCGTGGCACACGCCTCTCCCTGACCCAGCCCTTTCAAGGGGCTGTCGAGGTGGAGATCAGCGGCGTGGACGAACTTGAAGCGCATGGCGGCCCATTCTACCGGCGGGGCTGACATCACCCGGCCACCGAGTCAGCCCCAACACTGTGGTCACCACGTCCGAAGTGCTGTCGGCGCTCCGTGAGATTGGGCGTGGAAACGGCAATTGGAGCCGACCTCGCTCGCGTTCACCACGCAGCCCTCCGCGGCCTCAGCGGGCGCGATCCTGCACCTGTGTGGATGTCCCCGCACAGGGTTGCCCTTCGAAGCTCTTGGTCAGGCGCTGCTCTCCAACGCGAGCCAAGAGTTTTCTCATCGACAAAATACTCGCCACGATGCAAAGCCAGCCCTGCTCAGGCTCG
>JBQTKE010000157.1:0-11329 GCA_052386435.1 Myxococcaceae bacterium | reverse complement strand
GACAGATCTGCTGGCAGACCTCAGCGAAGCGAAGAATTCCGGCCTTCTCTTTCGGGAAGGTCTCGATCAACCGCTGCGTCAGTGCCGCCCAGCCGTTGGGGATCTTGAAGGTGAAGTCTGGGAACTGGAGAACGTCGAAGCCGTCCGGATCCAGCGCGTGGAACTTGAGCTTGTCGTAGACGCCCAAAAACCGCAGGTAGCGCGCGAAGGTTCCTTCCGGACCGACGCCTCCGAGGTAATGAAAGCCGGTGTCGAAAGGGACGCGATCGCGGAAGAACCGGTGCAGACAACCGCCGGGGCGGTAGTGCTGCTCCAATACGCAAACCATGAAACCATCTTTGGCCAGGATCAGCGCGGACGACATTCCGCCCATCCCCGAACCCACCACCACGACGTCGTAGTGGCCTTCGGGGAGATCCTTCGCCGGGGTCAGCAGCTGCCGGTTGCTCACGGGGTGGGACCCTCGCCCGAGTAGCCGGTGAGATCCGCGTCCGCGATGCGGTTGCCGTTGCAGCGCACCTTGCCGCGACCGGTCAGCATGCCGAAGCGCTCAGGGCCGGCGATCTCCACCTCGTAACGAACTTCTTGTCCCGGTTGAACGATGTTGCGAAACCGCGCGCGGTCGATGCGGACCAGAAACGCGTGCTGCGACGGCTTGTGCGAGAGCGCGAAGTACCCCAGCGTCTGCGCAAGTCCCTCCAACAAAAGCACGCCGGGAACAATCGGGCGTTGCGGGAAGTGGCCTTTGAAGAAGTGCTCGTCTGGGCGGAAAGTGCGAACCGCGACGATGCTTCGGTCGGTCATGTCCACCACGCGGTCCACGAAGAGGAACGGCTCGCGGTGGGGGATAACGCTGGTGACGTCGGGAAAAGAGGAAGCCATAACTCTCTACAGCGCGCGCAAGACGACCGCGGCGTTGGTTCCGCCGAAGCCGAAGGAATTCTTGAGGAGGGTCCGAGGCTGCTTCAGCACCGGTCCCCTGGACAGCTGGAGCGAGGCGCTGAGCTCGTCCGGCTGATCCAGGTGCGCGTTACCGGCCATGAAGCCGTCCCGCATCATCAAGAGGGAGTAGACCACTTCACTGGCGCCCGCCATCCAGCACTCGTGGCCGGTGAGGCCTTTGGTGGAAGAGACGGGAACCGCGCGAGGACCGAACACTTCGGTGATCGCCTTGGCTTCCACCGCATCACCCACGGGCGTGCTGGTGGCGTGCGCGTTCACGTAATCGACTTCCGCGGGCGCGACGCTGGCGTGCTTCAACGCCTGGCGCATCGCTCGAACCGCGCCGTCTCCTGTCGGATTGGTGAGGTGGCCGCCGTCGCAGCTGAACGCGTAGCCCAAGAGCTCCGCGTAAATGTGAGCGCCGCGCGCCCGCGCTGAGTCAAGCGACTCCACGATCAACGCCGCGCCACCGCCCGAGGGCACCAGACCATCTCGCGTCTTGTCGAACGGCCGTGACGCCTTCGCTGCTTCGCTCTCTCTCGTGGAGAGCGCGCCCAGTGCGTCAAACGCGGCCATGCCTTCCCAGCCGGTCTCCTGCGCCCCGCCGCAAATGACGATCTCCTGCTGACCCGCTGCGACCAACATCGCCGCTTGGCCCAACGCGTGGAGCCCGCTCGCACACGCCGCGGAGAGCGTCCAGCACGCGCCTTGAACGCCCAGCAGCGTGCCCAGATTCATGGTCACGGTGGAGTTCATCACTCGAATGATCGGCGCGCTGCCCAAGAGGTGCGTGCTGCCGTGCTTATCGAGCTCTTCAAACATCGCCCGCGCGGAGACCGCGGTGGTGTCGTTGCCGAAGATCACGCCGACGTCGGGTCGAGCGAGCGTCTTGAGATCCAGCTTCGCGTCTTCAATCGCCGCGAACGCGGAAGCGCAGCCGTACGCCGCCGCCTCGCCCATCGTCTTGCGTGCCTTGCGATCAAACCGAGCCGCGGGATCGAAGCCGCGCACGATGCCCGTCAAAGCAGATCGAAACCCGCGCGCTTTCCGCTCCGGGTCCACGCCGATCCCTGACGTGCCTTCCTTGAGCGATCGACTGATGGCGTCCAGCGTGAGCCCCAGGCTCGACACTGCTCCCATCCCCGTGATCACCACACGACGCATGTCGATGAAGCCCTTTCGTGAACGCAGCGGCGAACCGCTACATCCACATGCCCCCGTTGACGTTGATCACCTGCGCCGTGACGTAAGCCGCTTCGTCCGAGCAGAGGTACCGCACCACGTGCGCCACTTCCTCCGGACGCCCCAGTCGCTGCAGCGGCACCAGCGGAAGAATCTGTTCCACGGGCGCGCCTTCCAACATGTCCGTCTTGACCAGGCCCGGGCTCACCACGTTCACGGTGATCCCTCGCGGCGCACACTCCAGGGCCAGCGATCGCGCGGCGGCGATGATCCCGCCCTTGCTCGCGGCGTAGTTCACCTGTCCCGGACTGCCCCGCTGCGCGGCGATGGACGAGAGCATCACGATTCGACCACGGCGCTCGCGCAGCATCCCTTTGACGACCGGCTTGGC
Organism: Myxococcaceae bacterium; assembly: GCA_052386435.1. GTDB lineage: Bacteria > Myxococcota > Myxococcia > Myxococcales > Myxococcaceae > JBQTKE01. The sequence goes on along the minus strand of JBQTKE010000157.1, from coordinate 8,814 downwards.
GACAGTGAAGAAGCCGGAGAGGTTGGTGTCGATGACGTCGTCCCAGGCTTTGTCGTCGGTGAAGACGAAGAGCCCGTCACGGTTCAGGCCGGCGTTCAACACCAGCGCGTCCGGCACGCCTTCCGTCGCGATGAGTTGGCGGACTTTTTCCCCAGCGACAGCGCGGTCGGCCAAGTCGAAAGAGACCAGCAGAGGCTCGGGGCCTTGGGCGGCGACGATCTCCCGCGCCACTTCGCGCGCGGCATCCTCGCGGCTGCGGTAGTGCAGCCAGACGCGATACCCCTCCGCACCCAGTGTTCGCGCGATCGCCGCTCCAATTCCGCGGCTCGCACCTGTAACGAAAACCTGCTTCACGAGAAGTTGAGCGATTAACACGAACAGGCCATTGGCTCCAAGGTTCTGGGGCTTGGGTGACCGGGTTTCGATTTGACGCTGCCGGGTAACCCTGGTACCGAGCCGACCTCCATGGCGGAACCGACCCTTGCAGAACAGGCCATTCAGATTGTCCACAACACCCTCGTCAGCGAGTTCGAGCTCGATCCGGCGAAGCTGACTCCGGAAGCTCGGATGCGCGAAGACCTGGGCTTGGACAGCCTGGATGCGGTGGACCTGATCGTCGCGCTGGAGAAGGCGCTCGGCGCGCAGATCCCCGAAGAGACGGCTCGGCAGATGCGGACCATCGGCGATATCCACGGCTACATCACCAAGATGGCGCCCAAGTAGGCGCTTAGAGGCTCCAACATGCTTCAACAGAACTCTCGGCGTGTGCTGGTGCGCGCAGTCTCTGTCGCGCTGTGGGTGGGTGTTTCGGCGGCGTTTGCGCAGGGGAATGTCTCCGCGAAGAACGCTGAGGTCTTCGTCGACAAGGGCGACACCTTTGCCCGAGCCGGGACCGCGCAGGGCTTGAAGCAGGGGACCTCGGTCACCGTACTGGGACCGACCATCGGTGACACCCAAGAGCGACGCCGCGTAGGCAAGGCCACCGTGTTGGAAGTCTGGGAGAGCCTGGCGCGGATCAGCCTGGACGCGGACGCTCAGAAGGAGAGCGGCCCCAAGTTCGTTGAGCTCGCCGCCCCGAAAGGGGTCTCCCCCACGCCCACGCCGTTGAAGCCCATCGCCGACGCCAGCCCGTCTGGCCCACCGCTGAAGGGCCGTGTCGAAGCCACGGGTCCGCGCATCATCGTCTACAACGACTCCAACATCACCTGGACCCACTGCGACGTGCGGCTCCCGTCGAACAAGCGGTTCGTCTTGAAGTCGCTGGCGCCGAACGAGTCCGAAGGCATCATGCCGTTCCGCTTCGTGCAGGACGGAGTTCCGCGCGACGTTCCCACCGACTGGGTGAACGTGAAGTGCGCGGAAGGTGAGCGCCGCTTCAACATGCGCTGAAGCAGATCTTCGGGTCTCGTCCATCTGGAAGCAACTGGGACGAGCCTGTGGCTCCCGTTCAGCGCTTACGCCCGAGCACCGCGGGAGGTTGCGCAGTGGTCGGGTCTTCCGGCCATGAGTGACGCGGATACTTGCGCATCAGCTCCTTGCGGATCGTCGCGTAGTGGCGCGACCAGAATCCCGCGAGGTCGGTGGTGACTTGAACGGCGCGTTGATTCGGGGCGAGCAGGTGGAGCACGAGCGCGACACGCCCGGCGCAGACACGCGGTCCCTGCGCCATGCCGAAGAAATCTTGAAGACGCGATTCAAGCCAAGGCGGTTTCGCCGGCTCGTAGTGCACCTTCACCCAGCGGTTGCCGGGGAGGGCGACTTTGTCGGGTAACTCCTTCGACAGCAGCCGCGATTGTTCTGGAGTCAGGTTCGCCTGAAGCAGGGCCAACAGGTCAGCGTCGCGCAGCTCAGAGAAGGAGCGCATGCCCTCGGTCGCTTTTGCCAACGCTCCAGAGAGGAACGCGTCGTCCGGTTTCACGAACCCCGCTTCGGGAAACGCTTCGGCCGCGAGCTCCAGTCGAATGCGCCAGTTCGCCAGCGCCTCCGCATCCACGAACTTGGAGAAGCCCGCCTGAAGCGCGGCGGTCGCGAGCACCTGTGCCGCTTCGGGGGAAGGCGGGGCAGGGGAGCGAGTCTCTTCCAGCAGGAGCGCGCCATAGGAGAGACGCGTCACCCGCTCCACGCGTTCGCTCTCGCCGTTCCACTGCAGCTCATCCACGTCCACGAGCTCGTTCGCAAAGAGATCGAGGATCCACTCTGGCTCGACCTGACTCGCGATTCGCACCACCACCTGCGCACCCTTGCCGCTGCCGCGCTCTTCCGCGTCGAGCGTGACCAGCAGCGGAGGTTCGCGGACGACGCTCGTCTCGGACAGCGTTGCGCTCCCTCCGCCCGACAGCACCAGCTCCGGCGAATTGGGACGCCGCCGCTTGGCGATGCGATCCGGGTAGCCGGCGAGCAGCGCGATCATCAACGCCTGTTCGTGCGCCTCTCCTTTGACGGGCGTGCCCGCTTTCACCAGCCGGCCGAGTTGCCGGCGAACGCGATCCACCGCTTGCGTTGCACCGGGCTCGAGCCCGATGGATCGAACGCGGCCCGCTTGAAAATCGGCCCGCTCGGCTTCTCTGAAGCGCTCCACCATCTCCAGCACGTCGGAGGGACCGCTGGATCCTTTGGTCGCGATCTGTCCGGGACCCAGACGCGCCCGTGCCTCCTGGCGGATGTCGCGCTCGCCCAGCAACGCCGCCACAAGCGCGCCATCCGAGCCCACGCCTCGCTTCTCCGCTTCCACGAGGAGACGGCCCTGTCGAGGGTGAACAGGGAAACGCAACAGCCGCTTCCCCAGGTCCGTCAGCTCACCCTCGCGGGTCACCGCACCCAGGCGCACCAACAGCGTGTCCGCGGCTTCGAGACTCGCTGGGGGAGGCGCTTCAAAGAAGGGGAAAGTGCTGAGCTGTCGAACGCCGCTCGCGTGCAGTGCCAACGCCGTCTCCGCGAGATCCATTCGACGAACCTCAGGCGGTTGATGATCAACCCGTCCGTCGAAGTCGTGCCGGGTGTAGAGACGAAGGCAGACGCCCGCGCGCGTTCGTCCGGCACGTCCCGCGCGCTGGGTCGCGGAGGCCTTGCTGATCTTCTGCAGCTTCAGCGACGGCAGTCCGGACCACGGCGAGTACGACGCTTCTCGCGCCAACCCGCTGTCGATCACCGCGGCCACACCGTCGATGGTGACGGAGGTCTCCGCCACGTTGGTGGAGAGGATGAGCTTGCGCTTCTTCGAAGGGGCAACCGCGCGGTCCTGCTCGGCGGAACCGAGGTCGCCGTGCAGCGCGTGGAGCTCCATCCCGTGTCGCCCCGCGAAGTCCGAGCACGTCTCTAGGGTGCGCCGGATCTCACCCGCGCCGGGGAGAAACACGAGCACGTCTCCCGCCGCGCCCGAAGCGTGCAGCCGCTTCAGCCCGGCCAACACCTGCTCTTCAAGGCGTCGCTCGTCGGGCGCGGGCAGGTACTGCAGTTCCACGTCGAAGCGTCGGCCCTCGGAGCGAAGGTTCGGGCAGCCACCCAGAAAGGCGGCAATGGGCCCGGCATCGAGCGTCGCGGACATGGCGACGATCTTCAGGTCAGGCCGCTGACCCAGCTGCAGTTGTCGGAGCAAGGCCAGCGAGATGTCTCCGGCAAGGTGCCGTTCGTGAAACTCGTCGAGCACGACGATGCCAACATTCGTCAGCTTGGGATCCGAAAGCAGCCGACGTCCGAGCACGCCTTCGGTGACAAAGCGCAGCCGCGTCTTGGGGCCGCTCAGATCTTCGAAGCGGACTTGATAACCCACCGTCTCGCCCAGACGTTCGCCCAACTCTTGCGACACGCGCTGAGCCGCCAGCCGCGTGGCCAGTCGTCGCGGCTGCAGCACGACGATCTCTTTGCCCGCGCCCAGCCCGTGCTCCAGCAGCGCCCGAGGCACCCGCGTGGTCTTGCCCGCGCCGGGCGGCGCTTCGAGCACGAGCGAGCTGCTCGACTGGAGCGTGCGAACGATCTCCGGAATCAGCGGATCAATGGGAAGGGCGACGTTGCCCATTGGGAGACGACTAGACCTCGACCTTCGGCTGCGGCTCCGAAGGAGGCGGCGGCTCGACCGGCTGAGCCTTCGCCTTGCGAGGTTTCTTCACTTTCGTGCCAGCTGCTGCGACCGAGCTGACTTCCGCGGCGTGCGCTTCGAGCGAAGCCACCGCGTCCTCCAATTCAGAGGTCTTCTCCGACGCGGGATACGTCTCCGCTTGCGCTTCAATAGGTGACTCATCGGAGTCCTGGCCCGCGTCCTCCAAAGACTCAGCACTGTCCGTGGGCAAGGCAGTCTTGCTCGCCCTGCGCTTGGGCTTCAGGTTCAGCCCCGCCGTCTCGTACGCGCCTTCAATGGGAAGCAGCGCGGCCTCCGCGAGCAGCTTGGCCTGCGCAGCGATGCGTTCGATCCGCTGACCCGCATTGCCCAGACGCTCGCGCAGGTTCCACGCTTCTTCGTCGGGCAGCGCGGTTCCGTCGAAGACCGCGATGTATTCGGCAAAGGCTTTGCGCACTTCTTCGACGACGGGATGGACGAACTGCATGTCCTCCTGTCCGAAGATGCGGGCGACGTAGGTGCCTTTGAGCCGGCGCTCCAGCTCAGTCGCAAACGCCTCCGCGGTCTCGCGGGTGGCGCGGCGCAAGTTGGGGAGCTTCGCCTTGGGCGGGAACAGCGCTTCAATGACGGGAGCGCGCGCTCCGGCGTGAAAGGTGATGCCGGCGAGCAATCGCTCCAGCCCGTCCACCCACGCGTTCAGAAACTCATCCGCTACTTCGTCGCGCAGGAAACTCAGCTCGGGGAGAAGCCGCGCGCGAGAGAGGACGGACTTGAGCGGGTCCACCTGCTCCTGAAGCATCGTCTCCGCGGTCTCCAGCCACTGCCGTTCGTTCCGGTAGTCGTCGCCCGCGGGCAGATGTCCTTGCGCCTCGCCCAGACGGACTGCGAGTTGCTCCGCAAACCGCGCCAGCTCGAAGGCTTCGACCATCGCGTCGCACATGCGGTCGACTTCTAGCACCAACCCGCGCCCACGGCATGAGCAGGCAATCCAACGAGTTCGAAGATCTATGTGGGAGTTTGCTGTTGTTTAGGAGGGTGTATAAAATATCCACATGAAAGCTGTACAGATAACCCTTGACGAAGCGCTCCTGGAAGCACTGGACCGTGACGATGAGGTCCAAAAGGAAGGCCGGTCAGCGGTACTTCGGAAGGCAGCAGTCGCCTACCTGGAGCGGAAGCGGAAGCAGGGCGTGGCTCGGGCCTATCGTTCGGGCTACGGCAAGAAACCGACTGACGAGCTTGAAGGCTGGGAGCGCGAGGGCGTGTGGCCAGACGAGTGAACCGAGGGGAGATTTGGACGTACAAATTCAGAGGCCCCGACAAACAGCGTCCGGTGGTGATTTTGAGTCGGCCGGAGGTCATTGAGCTGCTGCACACCGTCATGGTGGCGCCGGTCACGTCTGTGATTCGCGGATTGCCCAGCGAAGTCGAAGTGGGCCTCGATGAAGGACTGAAACACCCCTCGGCCGTTAACCTCGATCACGTGCAGACAGTGGAGAAGGCCAGCCTCGTACGGTTCATCGGCAGCGTCAGCTCCCCGAAGATGAGGGCCGTTTGTCGGGCGCTGGAGATAGCCATCGGCTGCGCCGACTGATCCTTTCACTGGCCGTTGAGCACTGCTCGCAGGGCGTCCGGTGCGAATCAGCTCCGGACGGGACTCGTGGTCGCAACCAAAGCCGCCGAAGCCGAAGCGATCGTACAGATCCACGCGAGACAGCTTTGCCTTCGCGCCAGCACGAATGTTTCCCAGTGCCCAAGCCCACCGCGAAGTGCTGCGCGGACAAAGCACGGTCCAGAGTCTCCATCATTCCTTCGTGGACTTTGTATTTGCCGGGCGCGACCTCGGCGATTGTCCGGTCGAGCGCCGCCACGTACGCGGCCAACACACGATCAATTTCAGCGTCCGTTACGGGCGCATTGATCGCTGTGAGCCCCGCCCGAACAATCGCCCGATCTGTCATTCCGGAGAGTGGAAAGTTGCAGGCGTCCTCACGCCTGTAGCGCGACCCGAAAGCAAGAGCCAGCGCGCGCCGTCCCGCGCCTCCCGTGGTGACCAACGTTCCGTCAATGTCGAAGAGCAAGACCGTAGGACGCATGAAGCCACCCTAAGGGAGAACCTTCGCGATGAAAACGCCCAGACCTCGATGTCCGAGCGAGACCACTCGACGGTCTCCACGCACGAAGCACTGCCGCGCCTCTCAGTGCCGCAGAGCGCGACGTCTTCGCGCAGCCCACGCGATCAGCACCGCCGCGCCCGCAGCAAGATTGACCACGCTCGTTATTCTGCAACCGCAGCCGCTGTTGTTTCCCGGTCCGGTGCCACCATCCGTCGCGCCGCCACTGCAGAGCAAGCGGTCTCCTACCGTGTCGCAGGTCTGACCCTGAGGACAAACGTTTCCTTCGGCGCATTCGAGTCGGCAGACGCCATCCACGCAGAGGTTCCCGCTGCCGCAGGTGCGAACCTCCGTCCCGACGACAGTGCCGCATGCTTCACCGGTAGCCGCCCGCTGATCGTCGCAGGCGCAGACGTCCGTCGCGCCAGTCACGTCAACGCAGCTGGTGCAGACGGGAGCCTGCACGTCGCACGGGAAGTAGCAGCGGTTGTTGAAACAAGTCAGGCCGGGATCGCATCCGGTCCCGTTCACGCAGCTGTTGCACTTGGTGCCCGGCGTCTTGCTCAGGACGCAGACCATCGCGCCATCAACGGGGCTGCACGTCTCGCCGCTGTCGCATTGAGCGGTGGTTGCGCAACGCGGAAGGCACGTCTTCGGGCTCCCCACGCAGGCCAGACCGTTCATGCAGGAGAACTCAACGCCTTGCGCGTTCGGTCCGCACGCCTGTCCTCTGCCGGCGATCGTCCCGGGGCACGCGCACAGACCGCCCTCCGCTGTGTTCACGCACGCGGTGCACGCGCTGGGCTGTGCGGGATTGCACGCAGCCAAGCATTTACCGTTGTAGCAAGTGAGTCCCACCTGGCAGGGCGAGCCGATTCCGCAGGTGGTGCAAGACGCTCCGCCGGACGTGGGGATGCAGACCGCGTCCAGTCCGTTGGTCTCTTCGGTGCAGGTCATTCCAGCCGCGCAGGTCACGGCAGGACATGAGGCGCAGCGTCCGCCCGCCGCCAGGGCTTGGCAGCACGGCCTGCAGTACGCCTCGCTCGTCGCGCCGATGCAGTCGGAGCATGCCTCGCAATAGATGGACGTCTCGCAGCGATCTCCTGGCTTGCCCGTGGCCTCGCACATGCCTCCCACGCACGCGTAGCCTACGGGGCACTGGGCAGCGGTCGAACACTGGGGCGCGGGGCAGGTGACGTTGGTGGGCTGGCACACGTAGGTGCTGGTTCCGTCCAGCGCAACGCACTCATAGCCCGCGCCACAGCTGGTCGCCGCGCTGGTGGCGCTGGTGCATGTCTTGGTGCACCAGTTGCGTCGACCTGTTCCCACGCAGAGCCCAGAACCGCACTGCGCGCCGGACGAGCAGTACTTGCAGAGCTCCGCGCTGGGAGGAATCAGGCAAGACATCGCCCCGGTGGAGTCCGCCTGACAGGTGTAGCCGTTCGGGCAGGTAGAGCTGGTGGCGCAGGTGGCCGTGCAGATCTTCGACGTCGCCGCGGCGGCCCCACCACGACAGACGGGCGCAGCGGCGCTGCAGTCCGCGTTGGTCTGACAGAACGAGCCTTGCGCGCCCACGCCCGCGGTTCCGCCATCCGACCCAGCCCGCGGATACATCGTGCAGACGTCCGAGATGTCCGCCGGCTGCAGCGCCGACTTGAACTCGCCTATGAAGTAGACGGCGTACATGATGGTCGACATGTTGGGGGTGTGGTCGAGCCCCAAGTAGTGGCCGGCTTCGTGCGTGAGCAGACTCTCGACATCAATCCGGGTTCCCGCGCCGCCGACTTTCCATTCGCGGTTGTTGTTGAGCTGCATGTCCGCGTCGAAGATCTCGCCGGACTGGGTGAAGAAAGTAATCGTCGTCAGGCCGAGCGTGTTCGCGTCGAGCTTCCAGTCGGCGCCTCCCAGCCAGATGACGTAGTTCTTGCGATCCGTCGCGTTGAGCGCGTTGAGCCCGCCCGGGGTGTTGAACTGGCCGCCGTAGATCACGTTCCACGTGGTGCACGCGACCCGCGACGCGGTCCAATGGGCGAACGCTGCCTGAACCGCCGGCACCGCGGTGGTGAAGTTGGCCACGCCGTTGATGCTCGCGTGAGAGAAGACTTGGTACGTCGACGGCAGCACGCGCCACCTGTCATTGCTGACGGTCCCGAGCGCGACTGACGGCAGGAGCGCGGTGAGCAACAGGAAGCGCCTCATTTCGCACCGCCGGTGCCCGCCGCTCGACGAATGCGAGCGCAGAACGAATCCACGCTGCCCAGATCCTCAATGTCCACAGGTTGGACCAAACCCGGCTTGGGATCTTTAGGCGCGTAGAACGCCAGCCCACTCAGTCGGCGAATGGCGCGGTCGCGGTACACCATGACCTTTCCCGCGGACAGGCCCAGCGGCATGAACAGCGCTCGGTCATCCGAGGCAGGCTGCAGAAAAAGAATGACGTCTTCGCCGGATTGAAACTTCGCCGCGCCCGCGACCTTCTGACCCACGCCGTCGACCACGCCACCGGGCTGTCGCACCAGGAAGGTCTTCGGTCCGCCGCCTTTGAGGAAGTCGGTGACCTGAATCTCCGTGAACGTCTCAATCCGATGTTGCCCTTCGTCCCAAGACGACTGCTGCTGCCCCACCCGCCCGCGCACGACGATCGCG
>JBQTKE010000156.1:0-2944 GCA_052386435.1 Myxococcaceae bacterium | reverse complement strand
CAGCCGTGGACGAGCACGCCCGCCCAACCGTTCTGTTGCGCGAGTGCTCCGAGTTGATCGCCTAAGAACGCGCAGGTTCGCGACGCGCCTCCCTCGACGACGAGGACCCTTCCCTTCCCCGGCTCTTCCAGCGCCTTGCGGACGAAAGTGTTGTCCTCAGGTGCCTTCACCGTGGCGACTTGCCCACAGAAGCGCGTGATGCCTCCGTAATTTCGAAGGCCCGGCTCACAAATGGTGACGGTCGGATTTGCGTCGGAGAGATCGGCGGTGGAGAAGGCCATGACCTGAGGGCATAGCTTGGATTCGGGAATTCCGCGCCAGGTTGGTTGTCCTGCGTCAGGTGCAGCAACGCAAAAATCGGGTTGGCATCGAATGGGTCATCCACTCCGGAGGCACGACATGTTCTCCTTGTTGCCGCTGTTACTCGAGGGCTCCAGCGTCTCACTGGAGGCGCGGCGCGCGCTCCGGCTCGCGAGCACGGCCCCGGACCAGAACGTAGCGATGGGCCTAAAACGCAGCGCGGCCCGCGCTTTGATTCGCGACTTTGACCTGACCTGGGATGAAGCCGCGGAGCTGGTGGAGCTCCCATCGACTGGCCCGCTTCAATCCGCTGCTGCCTGACCGCATCACCCATGCGACCCCCGCCCGCGTCCGGGCGGGGCATGACCGCGCTTACGGGTAGAGCTGCTTGTTGCCCTTGACGTACTCAACGAGCAACGGCGCGGGCTCGAAGCGCTTGCCCAACTTCTGGTGCCAGAACTCGGTGCGGGTGAGAACCGACGACAGGCCTTCAGCCTGCGCGTAGCGGAACGGGCCTCCCAAGAACGGCGGGAAGCCCAGGCCGAAGATGGCGCCAATGTCTCCGTCGCGCGGGCTGCGCAACACGCCCTCGCCCAGGCAGCGGAAGGCTTCGTTCACGAACTGCAGCGTGAGCCGTTCGACCATCTCTTGCCGGTCCAAGTGCTTGCGGTCTTTTCCATGCGGCAAGAGCGTGTAGACGGACTCGTCGACCTCCTTCTTCTCACCGTCGTACGTGTAGAAGCCCTTCTTGTTCTTGCGCCCTTGGCGGCCATCTTCGATCACCCGCGCCAGCGCTTCTGGCGCCTTGAGGCGATCACCGAAAGCCTCGTGCATGATCTTCGCGACCTTCGCGCCGACGTCGATGCCGACTTCGTCCAAGAGCGTAATCGGTCCAACCGGGAAGCCGAAGTCGACGAGCGCTTTATCGAGCTCCGCGATGTCCGCGCCCTCCGCCAGCAAAAACGCGGCTTCGTTCATGTACGGAGCGAGAATGCGTGAGGTGTAGAAGCCCACGCCGTCGTTCACGACGATGACGGTCTTCCCCTGCTTCTTGCCAACCTCCACGCACGTGGCCGTGACCCAATCCGCGGTCCCCTTGTGCGTGATGATCTCCAAGAGCGGCATCTTGTTGACCGGGCTGAAGTAGTGCATCCCGATCACGGTGTGTGGCCGCTTCGACGCCTCCGCCAACTTGGCAATGGGCAGCGACGAAGTGTTCGACGCGAAGATGGTGTCCTCGCGGGTGATGGCCTCCACGTCTTTAATGACCTGTTGCTTGAGCTTGAGATCCTCAAAGACAGCTTCAATCACCAGATCCACATTGGTGAAGCCGGAGTAGTCGGTGGACGCGGAGACCAGCGCCATCTTCGCGTCGCGATCACGCCAGGTGATCTGACGCCGCTTCACCCGTTCATCGAAGAGACCGCGCACGTGCTTGAGCGCCCGTCCTGCTCCAGCGTCGTCCTTGTCCTTGACGCGCACCGGCGTGCCCTGCTGATTCGCGGTGACGAACGCGATCCCCGCGCCCATCAACCCACCGCCGAGCACGCCGACCTTATTGACGGGTCGCGCTTTGACCTTGGGATCCGCGGTGCCGTTGTCCTTCTTGAGGGAAGTGGTAGCGAAGAAGATCTCCACCAAGCGCTTGGAAACATCGGAGACCGCCAGCTCGCCGAAGAACTGGGCTTCCGCCGCGAGACCCGCTTCGAAGCCCTTGTCCAGGCCCACCCGAATCGCCTCGAGCGCCTTCTCCGGCGCGGGGTACTTGCCCTTGGTCTTCTTCAAGAGCTGTTTCCTCGCTTGGTCGAAGAGGACTTTGCGACCGACGGGGTTGTCCTCCAGCGCCAGCTCGGCCCAGACATCCTTATTGGTGAGCCCCTTGAGCAGCTCGCCCATGCCCTTGGCCTTCGCCACCGAACGGAGCGCGTTGCCGGAGCGACTGCGTTCGAGCTTGAGCGTTCCGTCCGCCAACTCCTTCGCGCGGCGGAGCGAAATCTGAAGGAGCACCGGCCCCGGCACCACCTCGTCAACGATGCCCAGCTTCTTCGCCTTCTGCGGCTTCACTGTTTTCGCCGCCAGGATCAGATCCAACGCGGCCTGCGCGCCAATGAGCTTGGGCAGTCGCTGCGTGCCGCCTGCTCCCGGGAGCAACCCGAGCTGCGTCTCGGGCAGACCCAGGCTCGTCTTCGGGCTGTCGGTGGCGATGCGGTAGCGGCACGCGAGCGCCCACTCCAGACCTCCGCCCAGACACGCACCATGAATCGCCGCGACGACCGGCTTGGAGAACGACTCCAACCGGTTGAAGCCTTCCTGCGCGCTCTTCGCCAGCGCGGTGGCCTCCGCCGCGTTCTTGACGGACTGGATCATCTCGATCTTCGCGCCCGCGACGAAGCTGTCCTTCTTGCCGGAGATGAACACCGCGGCCTTCGCGGCGGGATCGCTCTCCAACTTCTGCAGGACCTTTTCGAACTCTTGCCCAGTCTCACCGGAGAGCGTGTTCACCGGCTCTTCCGGAATGTCGAACGTGAGGACCGCGACGTCACCTTCAAGTTTGTAAGTGAAGGCAGCCATTACGCACGCTCCAGGACCACCGCGGCACCCAAGCCGCCAGCAGCGCAAACAGTGCAGAGCACCGTGGTTTTGT
>JBQTKE010000155.1:0-13046 GCA_052386435.1 Myxococcaceae bacterium | reverse complement strand
CGAGAGTGGATCTGCATGGCAACAGCGCTCAGGGTCCAGCGCCGCAGCGCGTCTGGGATGACCTCGGAGCACCGCTGGTGCCGTCAGATACTCCGCTCGTCGACGCGGTGATCGAGCACACCCCCGCCTCCATCACGGTGGGGCGGCTGCTGGACATCGACAATGATCGCTTCCTGCTCCAGCACCGGCTCTACGGCGTCCCCATTCTGCCGGGGACCTTTGGCTTCGAGCTGATGGCCGAAGTGGCGTCGCTCCTCCGCCCGGAGCTCACCGTGCTGCGCGGAATGGATCTCCATATTGACGTGCCGCTCAAGCTCTACCGGGGCCAGCCGGTGCAGATTCACGCCACCGCGCGCCTGCTCAAGGAAGAGAACGGAGAGGTCACCGCGGAGGTCACCACGCGGAGCGAGCTGCGCGTCGGAAACTCAGACCTGCGCCAGACCCGCGTCCACCACCGCGGGCTGTTCGTGTTGGGCGCCAAGCCCGCTCACGTTCCCGGGACAGGCGTCCTGCCGACCGCGCTTCCCGGTGCGCGCGGGAGATCCATCTTCCACCTCGCCAAGGATCCCGTTCACCTGGGCCCGCTCTTCTGCCGCGCGGAGTTCGTCTACGTGGGAGAGAAGTCGGTTGAAGGGATCATTCGAGCGCCTCGGCAACGCGACATCTTCGCGAAGATGACCCGCCCGTTCTTCCTCTTCGATCCGCTGCTGATGGACGGCGCGTTCCAGGTCGCCGCGAATTGGGACGGTCACCACCACAACGTCGTCTCCGTGCCGATGGGGGCGAAGTCTCTGGCGCGCGGGAGAACGCGGCGCTTGAGTGAGAGCGCTCACGTGCGAGCGACGACGCTCGAGGTGAATGGGCGGGATGTGCTCTACGACGTGACCGTGCTCGGCGAAGACGGGTCGCTGCTGCTCCACATCCACAGACTCTGGCTGCGTCGCCTGAGCGCGGGCGCCAAGGAAGCATGATGTTCGCCAGTCCGGGACCGCGATCAACTCTGGCTGCGTTGACTGAGCGCGGACGCCAGGGAATCGCGAGGTTCGCCGGTCAGGAGCCGCGTTTCGCGGAGCCACGAGGCGCTGCGTGATCTCGATCGCCTGGCAGCGCGTGGGCGTTGACGGTCCGCCCTTGGCCGCGCAGGAAGAGAAGACGTTCTCGGTTGCGAAACGACGAGACGAGTACGTCGCAGGAAGACGCGCCGCTCATCAGGCCGTGAGCGAGCTCGTCAAGACTGCGTTCTGGATCGCGGTGAAGGATGACGAGCACGATCACGGGAGACCCATCGTCGTTGGCGATGAATCAGTCCACATCTCTATCTCCCATTCCGAAGGTTGGGCCGTCGCGGCGGCAACGCGAACCGGGCCAGTTGGGATCGATCTCGAGCCGCTCTCGCGAACCTTGGATCTCGCGTTTTGCGACGAGGCCTTCGCGGAAGGGGAGTTGGAAGGAACAACGCCGCTGCAGGCCTGGGTCCTGAAAGAAGCAGTGCTCAAAGTGTGGGGAGTGGGCTTGCGCGCGCCGCTCGGACAAGTCTGTCTGCGCTACGAAGCACCCCTTGTGGAAGTTCATGTCGGAAATCTTCCGCTGGGACTGGGAACGCCGCCCGCGCGATTGAACGCGAAGATCTGGCGCGAACGCGACTTCCTCTTAGCGCTGGCTTCGACAATCCCTTAGGTCATTAGGTGGATCCGCAGTTCGGACAGGCGCGGGCGGTGGTGAGTGCATCCATTGAAGCGCGGCCTATAGCGCGCCTTCCCGGGTTATTAATTCCTGTATTTGTCGCATGACACGGACTGGTGTCAGCGAGGGTTGCGCTGGATCTCCGAGACCTTCTCGTGCAGCTCCACCAGCTCCGCCTCGCGCGACATCAGGAGATCCACCAAGGGCTGGCCGTAGCGTTGCACGAGGGCAGTGAGCTCTGACGCCTTGAGCAGCTCTTGCGGCAGTCGACGCAGGGCATCTTGCTGGCGTGGTTTCAGCGCGTCGCCTCGCTCTGCATGGGAGGCCAGCTCCGTACGACGGGCGCTCAGGCGAGCCAGGGTCCAGCGCTTCCCGGCGAAGGCCGCCACGACAGGCGTGATGCGAGCAAGCTCGCGGGGCGCCAGTGCGGAGTCTTCGAGCGCCAGCTGGTGTGCACGCGCGACGGCGTTCAACGCGGGCTCACGCACGCGCTCCAAGAAGCAACGCTGGTAGCGAATGAACTGCTCCAGGCGCTGGGAATCCAAAACGGGCGTGGCGAGCCGCAGGGTTCTGAGATCCGGCTCGCCAAACGTTGAATCGCTCACGGGCTACTGCAGCAGGCCCGCGAGGGTCGACCGCGTGCCGGCGTTGACGATGACGGTGCCGACAGAGCCGGGACGGAGCCTGCCGCCTTCGTTCTGAATCAGCGCTTCAGGCTTGGGCTCCACCGCGGTGATCTTGCCGGGCACCTTGCCCGCGGTCGGAGCTTCGAAGGTCAGGGTCTGATCCACCTTCAGGCCCTTCTTCATCGCATCGGTCAACTCGAGCGGCGCCTTGAGCTCGTTCGCGTCAGCAATGTTGCCAACGACGGTGCCCGCGGCGACTTCGGTTCCGGTGGCGAGGTTCAGCTTGCCGAGATAACCGGACTCGGGAGCGACAAGGCCGGTGCTGGCGAGCTGCTGCGCCTTGAGCAGCTCCACGCGGTCGGTCAGCTCCTTCAACTTCTTCTCCGCATCCGCGATGGCGGGAGGGGAGAGCGTGGTCTGCGCCTCGGTGAGGCCCTCCGTCAGTCGCGCCAGCTTCTTCTCCGCGGCGTCCAACGCGGGGCCGCCCCCTGCCTTCTTGGCGTCGCGATCCGCGGTGGCGGCCTGAACCTTGGGCTCCAGCAGCGCCACGATTTTTCGCGCGCGCACCACCTTCGGGCCCTTGAGCGCGAGCTTCTCTTTGCGCAGCGCCTTGTCCGCGGTGGCCACCTGAGCGGTCGTCTCCTTCATCGCGTCCGCCAGCTTCTGCGCGTCCAGCTTGGCAATGGGATCGCCCTTCTTCACCAGGTCGCCTTCCTTCGCGACGACCTGACCCACGAAGAGCGGCTGCTCCAACTTGATCTCGGTCTCCTTCGCGGCGACGAGCGTGGCCTTCCCGGTCAGCTCGTACGGGAGAGGAACGAAGAGCGCGCCCACGATGGCACCCAACACGGCGATTCCAATGAGGAGGGGAACCTTGGAGCGAGCGCCAGGAAGATCCGCGAGCTCTTCCGGATCCGGCGGGCTGATCGCGTCCTTCGCCCACGACGCTTCGGTCTCCGCGAAGATCTCGTCGAAGAGGCGGGTGTTCTTCTTGCCCTTCAGCGACTCCAACAAGCGGCGCGCTTCGCCGTTGTCAGGGTTCCGCGTGAGCAGCGACTCCACAATCCGTTCCGCGTCCGCGAACTTGCCGTTGCGGTAGGCGCGGAGGGCTTCCAAGAACTGCTCTCGAACAGGCGCCGGCCACGTCTCGCGCACCGGCCACGGCGCGACGAACGGAGGAGCTCCTGCGCCCTCTTCGTCCAGCAACCCTTGCGCGCGCAGCTTGGCGACGAACGCAGAGAGGCCACGCTCGGAGACCGGGATGCCCAACTCCTGCGCCGCGGTCACCACTTCAGGCAAAGAACGCTGACCGTTCAGCAAGCGCGCCAGGGACACTTCGAAGTCCTGGAAGGTGTAGCTCCGCCGAGTGCTCGGATCAGAGACGTTGAAAAGATGCGGCGCGTTCTCACGCGGGAAGACGTGAACGGTCTGACGGAAGATCGGAAAGTTCGACATTTTTCGTTCCGGTACTGAGGGACTGTTGCGCACGGGTGCCTGCCTTCTCTTTGAGCTGCTCTCAAAAGTGTTCACAACCACAGGCGCGCACTTTGTCATGCCTTGGTCGCCACTTGCTGACGCCTAGCTCGATCTGCGTCACCAGCGTTCAGAAAACTGCGGAAAGACTGAATCGACGCGACGCGTTGGGCCAGACACGGCCACCAACAGCCTGTTATTTGGGGCCGCCATGGCACGAAACCGGTTGAAACGCTGGCTGCTGATTCTGGGCGCGGTCGTCGCGCTGGTGGCACCGCTCTACTACTGGTTCTTCGTGGAGAGCCACGTCCCGGGCCGAAGCTACGACCTGGATCTCACGGAGCTGCGCAAGTTGGCGGACTCGGTGCCGGGGGAGAAGCCCACCGCGGTTCACGTGGAAGAGGTTGCCGCCTTCCGGTTTCCCAAGGCGGCGACCATCGCGGGTGGGGCGTGGAGCGGCGTGGACCTGCCGGTCTACTCGTATCAAGTGGTGTTTAGATCCAAGGGTAGCGTGATTATTGATACCGCGATGGATGAGCTGGTCAGCAAAGCGGCCCATGCCAACAGCTTCAACGCGGATTCATATGCGCGCACGACGAAGGCGATTTCGGGCGCGGAGCAGATTGTTCTCACGCACGAACACATGGATCACCTGGGCGGGCTCACGGTGCAGAAGGATCTCGCCGCGCTGGTTCCGAAGGTGAAGCTCAACGCGGAACAGCTCTCTCACCCAGAGCTCGCGGCGCCCGCGATCCTCCCTCGAGATCTGTTCAACAAGGAGTACGCGCCTCTCAAGTACGAGCGGTTTCTTCCAATTGCGCCCGGCGTGGTGCTCATTCGCGCCGCGGGTCACACGCCGGGAAGTCAGCTGGTGTTCGTGCGCAAAGCAGACGACACGGAGGTGTTGTTTCTGGGCGACGTGGCCTGGCAGCACGACAACATTGATGAGATCAAAGGTCGACCCAGGCTGGTCAGTCAGTTCTTCCTCCACGAAGACGCCGACGCGGTCATGCGCGAATTGGTGGAGCTGAATCGGCTCAAGCGGTTTGAGCCCAATGTCCATCTGGTTCCGGGACATGACGGTCAGCGTGTCGCGGAGTTGGTGGAGAAGAAGGTCCTGCTCATGGGGTTCGTCGAGCCGTAATGCGTCCAACAGGAGATCGCGAAGGGGCCCTGGGTGACCTCAACGTTCTGAATGTTCGCGAAGCTGAGCGTCACCTCCTGCTGGATCAGCGCCCCTTCTTGAGCTTCAGCAACGGCACGTAGAGCGGACGAAGCAGCGCGACGATTCCGGAGATCACGCGCCGCCTCCAGACAGCGCTCTCGCCGCGGCGCGCAGCTCGTCACGAATCTCCGTGAGCAGTTGATCCCCGGCGCTCAACCGGGCGGTCCCATCGCGCACGCCCCGCATGCATCTCTCGTCGAAACAGAATGCCGTACCCATGGACACGCCTTCATCGTCAAAGCAGTACTTCAGCGTGAGGTAGCGGAAGTAGAGCGGAATAGAAACCACGGGAAATGCGACAAGGGCGAAGAGCGACGCCATGAACGAATACGCGAGCAGCGCCGGCTGGGGGCGGGTGATGGCGTCTACCTTCTGTTTCAATGCGCGGTAAGTCCGTTCGTCCATAAGGAGCTTGTACCTGTGAGATTCGCGTTAATCTTCTTTTGCCTCCTGACCGCGGACGGCGGATCGCCAGCGCCCACGTGGAAGCGCTGTCAGATCATCCGAGTTCAGCCCGACAGTCGATTGCTCATCGAGGTCGATCACGTCCAACAGAACTTCTCATTGCGAAGCATTAACCTGGGGCCGCCCTCCGTTGCCTTCGTTCAGCGGATCGCCCAAGTCGCGAAACAAGAGACGCGCTGTGATCTGACCCAAGGCGAGCTCGAGACGCGCGCCTCGAAGAAAGAGCCCTGGGTAAGTCTCACCTCACCGGCCAAGTGAGCAGCCGGACCCTGGCGCGCCCCTGGCGTCGGATGCACCTTTCCCAGAGGCGGAGGTGCGCCATGGTTCGCATTCGCGTGGTCTTCGTTGCGCTGGCCTTGCTCAGCTGTGTCTCGTCTTCCAAATCATCCTACGACCCTGACCAATCCGTGGAGATGCGCGCGAGCGACTTCTCCAACGACTTCTCCAAAGAAGGGGACCTGCTCACGCCGGATGACTCCATGCGTCCGACTGATACGGAAGAGCGGGGGATCGGCGGCTCGGGGCTGGACGACGCACCGCACACCAAAGACAAACACGACGCGGGCCGTTGAATTGACGTCTTTGTAAGACGGCGCCGTACTGCACGGATGCGCCGGGGCTGGAAGCGCTCCGTGGATCAACGTGGCTTCGATGACTTCACGCTCGATCAAACCGTCATCAACGCGATGACGGTTGAAGTGCAGCTCGTCGCCACCGGTGGTCGGATGGATTCGGATCCGCTCGGCGATTACTGATTGGCCAAAACCCGTCCCACATTGAGCGCGGGCGTAGGGTACGGCTGGCGCGAGAGCAGCGTGTATCCTTCGTTGCTCGCAATGGACGCTTCAATAGCCCTCGGCCTGGATGAATTTTCGGGGCGAAAGCTGGGCAAGTACGAGGTCCTCTGTCGTCTCTCCACGGGAGGGATGTCGGAGATTTTCCTCGCGTTCCAGCGCGGGCTCGCCGGCTTTCGCAAGTTCGTCGTCCTGAAACAGATTCTCCCAGACATCAAAGGTGAAGAGCAGTTCGTCCGCATGTTCTTGGACGAGGCGAAGATCACCGCCGCGTTCGCGCATCCGAACATCGCGCAGGTTTATGACCTGGATATTCAAGACGGTGAGCTCTTTCTCACCATGGAGTTCGTCCCCGGCGCGACGCTCGTGGAAGTGGCGAAGGCTTGCTACGACCTGCGCGAGCCCATCCCCATCGGGTTCTCCATCGCCTCGGTGCGCGACACCGCGTTGGCGCTGCACTACGCACATACGTTCACGGATCCCGCGGGCCGCGCGCAGCAAGTCATCCACCGCGACATCGCCGAAAAAAACATCATGGTCACCTATGAGGGCGTGACCAAGCTGCTCGACTTTGGCATCGCCAAACAAGCCAACGGCCTCTCCCGCACGCTCGTGGGCACAGTGAAAGGCACCAGCGGCTACATGTCGCCAGAGCAGGTGTTGGGGAATAAGTTGGATCCCCGTTCGGACGTGTTCTCTCTCGGCGTAGTCCTGCACGAGCTGCTCACCGGCGTGCGGCTCTTCGGGAGTGGCCGGGGGAGCGCGGAAGAAGATCTTCTCGCGCCGGTGAACGAGAAGGTCGAGCCCCCTTCGCGCCAGAACCCCGGCATCACGCCGGAGCTGGACGCGGTCGTGCTCAAGGCGCTCGCGCAGCTGCCCGAGCAACGCTTCGCTTCGTCGAAAGACTTCGCGCGCGAGCTGGAAAAGGTGGGCGCGCCGTGGATCTGGGACGCCGAACAGTGCGGCGAGCTGATCCGCCGGCTCTTCAACACGCGGCGCACGGAGACGGCTGCACTTCTTGAGACCAGCGACGGTGGAGACTGCACCGGCTTCACCAAGGTCGCCATGCTCCTCACCAAGGAGAGCGACACCAACCCCGGCGATGAGCCGCCGATGAAAGACGTCCTCCCTTTCCCACGTTCGGTGGGGCGTCAGACCGCGCTGCTTCCCAAGTCGGATCCGAACTTGGTCGTAGGTAGTAACGAGCTGGCGGGTTCGAACCCCGAAGACACGTCGCGCACGTCACCCGAACGGCCCAAGGCTTTCAACGAGTGGGGCGCGAATGACGAAGTGTTGGAGAACGCCACTTCGCCCACTGCTCCGCCGCAGGCGCCGTTGAGCGATCAACGAACGGGGGAAGTCTCCACCGATCGCACCAACCACGGCCTCAACCCGAAAGCGCTCAAAGGCGCCAAGAAAGAGCCAGTGACGTCGAATCCACCTTCGGTGATTGTCGTCAACGAGCCTCTCACCTCCGGTGAGTTGAAAGGCGAGCCAGCGCCGGGTGGCGAGGGCGCCGCTGACGACAACGCGCGCGACGGCGAGCTCAACAACGGCGAAGGGCCCACCGTGATGGACCCGCCCCTGCGCCCGGAACGCCGATCGTCCAAACCGACCCCACAGCGCGCGAGCGGCAAGAAGAGAACAGCCGGGAGCTCCACCGGCTTCGATCGCTCCTCCCCGGAGGCCCACGAGTCGCGCAAGTACATCACCCCTAACAACGTGCTCGCGCAGCCGTCCAAGTCGCGCGGGGGCGGCGGCTTTCTGATTGGCCTTGCCCTGGTGGTGCTGGGCAGTCTGAGTGCGCTCGCGGTGACCTCGCGCTGGAAGACGCCGCCACCCCCACCTCCTTCGGAGATCGTGGAGGCGACCTCGCTTCCTGCGGAAAGCACGCCGCCAAAAGAACCTCTTGTCACCAAAGAACCTCTTGTCGCGAAAGAACCCGGTGTTGACGATAAGCCGGAGCCTCAGCGTGTCCCAGACGAGCAGCAGAAGCCCACGCGCAGAAAGCGTCAGCGAGAAACGAGGCGAGTCTCCCGCGAGCGCGACGAACGTCCCGGCGCGCTCACCCTCAACACCGCGCCGTACTCGACCGTGTTCCTCTCCGGAAAAAACCTGGGCCTCACCCCGCTCTTCAAGGTGGAGCTGCCTCCCGGCAAGCACGCGTTGCGCGTCGTGGGCGCGGACAACAAACCCCGTCGGCTCATGGTGGAGATCGAGCCCGGCGCCACACGAAAGCTGGAGATCTCCCTGAGAACTCTGCCCCTCGAGTAGGGACACACGCACTTACATGTGGCGGAAATGTCCCTGAGCGCCGGAGACGTGTATTCTTCCGCCGCTCCATGCCGGCTTCGACTCTCCCCCTCGCGTTCGACCAGTACAGCGGGCGCAAGCTGGGCAAGTACGAGATTCTGTGTCGCCTCTCGACCGGCGGGATGTCTGTCATTTTCTTGGCGTTTCAGAAGGGCCTGGCCGGCTTTCGCAAGTTCGTCGTCCTGAAGCAGATCCTCCCCGACATCAAAGGCGAGGAAGAGTTCGTCCGGATGTTCTTGGACGAAGCGAAGATCACCGCGGCGTTCAACAACCCGAACATCGCGCAAGTCTTCGACCTGGACATTCAAGATGGAGAGCTCTTCCTGGCGATGGAGTTCGTCCCAGGCGCCACGTTGGTGGAAGTGGCGAAAGCGTGCCGCGCCATCAGCGAGTCCATTCCCACCGGCTTCTCGTTGATGGCCGTGCGCGACACCGCGATGGCGCTGCACTACGCGCACACCTTCACGGATCCCACCGGCCGCAAGCAGACCGTGATTCACCGCGACGTCGCCGAGAAGAACATCATGGTGACGTACGAGGGGACGACGAAGCTGCTCGACTTCGGCATCGCCAAGTCGCTCGCGCGTCTGTCCCGCACCACCGTCGGCATGGTGAAGGGCACCAGCGGCTACATGTCGCCCGAGCAGATTCTGGGAGAGAAGCTGGACGCGCGCAGCGACATCTTCTCGCTCGGCGTGGTGCTGCACGAGTGTCTGACCGGGATGCGGCTGTTCCACGGAAAGAGCGCGGAGGAAGGCATGATGGCCGCGCTCAAAGAGCCGGTGATGCCGCCGTCGCGAGGCAACAGCGACGTCACCCCCGAGTTGGACGCGGTTGTGCTCAAGGCGCTGGCGCGGAAGCGCGAAGAGCGCTTCTCCACCGCTCGTGAATTCGCGCGCGCCATTGAACGTGCTGCTGGATCGCTCATCTGGGAGCCGGAGCAGACTTCTGAGCTCATCGCTCGGCTCTTCACGGATCGCCGCGAACAGACCCGTTCGCTGATGGCCAGCTCCGAGAGTGATGTGGAGCTCACCGGTGAGCATCTGTTGCGCGAGCTCTTGGGAGATCCACCGCAGAAGATCCGCGCGGTCCCTCCGCTCAAGGACAAAGAGAGAGACAACGGACCTCCCGTTCGAAAATCCAGCGTGTCGCAGCCTATCTCCGTGGCGACACCGTCGATCCCGCCCCCCGCGATTCCTCGGCGCTCTACCACGTCGCAACCCATGCAGATGAATCCGCCGCCGACTGCGCCCACGCCGCGGCGGCCCACGACGTCGCAGCCGATCGCGCAGGAGAAGCTTGGCCCCGCGGGAGGTCAACGGCCGACGCGTTCTGGACGCGGCGTCAGTCAGGACGTGGAGAAGTCGGTGGAGCTGCTCACCAGCGCGCCCACGCCGCTCAATCGCAACAGTCCTCGGAAGAGCGCCTCCACCCCTTGGGATGACACGAACGCGGGGTTGCCGCCGGAGCTTGAAGAGGAAGGACTCACCATTCCGGTGGGCTCGGTGCCGAGCGCGCTGATCGAAGAGTTGGAGCGCGAGACGTACGAGGAGGAGCCTGAGTCCACAACTGGCGCCGGACCGATTCCTTCGGAAGAGAGCGCGCACGGCAGCTCCATTTTGCGGATAAAGGCGAGGTGGGCCTCTATCGGGATCTTCGTCGGCCTCATGCTCGTCGTCTTCGCCGGCGGGCTGCTCGTCACCACTGTGTACAAGAAGCTCTCCAATCCGGGCCGTCAGCGCGACCCGCTCCCTGCCGCGATTGCCGAGGCGGAGAAGGCCGCGCCGACTGACGTGCCGCCTACGCCTGCACAGGTGGCGGAGCAAGTACCCGCCAAGACTGTTCCTCCTCCGGAGCCCGCGCCGAAGAAGGAAGAGGTCGCGAAGGAAGAGGAGATCAAGAAGGTTGTCGAGCCGCCGAAGGAAGAACCCAGGAGAATCGCGCCAGTCGTAACCAAGCGTGAGGAGCCGCGCCGCGAAGAGAAAAAGCGTGAAGAAGCGCCGCCGCCCAAGCGAGCACCCGCGCGTGAAGAGCCCAAGGCGGAACCGAAGAAGGAGAAGGAGACCCCCGGCCTCTCAGGTCCTGGTCAGCTCACTCTCGTCGCGCAGCCGTTCGTCTCCAAAGTGATCTTCAAATCTCAGGATCTCGGTCCTACGCCACTGTTCAAGATCCCGATGCCTGCCGGCAAGCACGTGCTCAAGCTGACCGCGCCGGACAACACTGTGCGGCTGCTGACGGTGGAGATTCACGCCGGTGAGCCTACGAATATGCGCATCGATACAAACTCACTCCCGAAGGAGTGAGGGCCGTGATCAATCTGCGCGCCTCCTTTAGTTCCCAGCAGAGGGCGGCGCCCAGATCCCATCCTCATGGTGATCATGACTCGCTCCACCAAACGTCCCCGGCCATGGAACATCCGCAATCTCAATCCCCGGCAACGCGAACGTATGAAACGCAGCCCGACTGTTCGCGAACGGCGGATCACACTTTCCACACGTCGCCGCGTTCTCCATCAAGCCCAGCGATCCATTCGCGACTTCAAACGCCTGAGGCGCCGTACGCAACGTCGTCCCAATTGGGCAACTGAACGCCGCCGCCCCATCTTGAATCCTCACCGCCGTGAGATTCAGCACCCCATCGTTCTGCGTAAAGATCAGCGCGACATTCTGAGGTGCGTCCCTGTCGTTGGGCCGCCATCGGGCGATCCGCAGCTGGTCAGACACCAACAAGCTGTGGGTTGTTTGTGGATAGCTCCAACGCGCCGCGAAAGTTCGCGAGTCGTACGCGCTCAACAGAGTACCCGCCGCCGCCCTCTCCGGGCTGGGGGAGGGGAGGACCAGCTCTTCGGTGGTGACGACGCGACCCAACTGACCGACTGAAGCCAACGGTGTCCCAGTCGCCGAAGCATACGCATGGGTCCCGTACTCCGGATAGAGCACGCCGCGCGACACCGCCAGCTCTCCGCCAGGGAATCCGTCCGTCTGCTTCCAGCGAAAGAGCCCATCGCGCGTGTACGCCATCAGCAGAGTGGGGGAGTCCGGCTGCAGGGGCGCGGTGTCGTTCCGAGTACCCGAGAAGGCAATAAACAGGTTTCCCACAGTGTCCGCGGCGAAGCCGTATGGGTGAGGATGGTTGCAGACATCCAGAAGCCCATCCTGAATCCGCTGTGCGGTGATCATCTTTCCCGCCGCGTTCAAAACGACGAGCACATAAAGCCGGCACTGGGTCTCCTCTTCACTCCCCACCGGATACGCTTCGAAGAGCGCGCCCAATCGATCCGTTCCCATCTCCGCCAGACGCGCCATGAACAAGTTCCGTCCTCTGGCCAGCTGCGCGTAGTCGGGACGTTCCGTCACCACGTTGAAGTCCCAGATCGCCTTACCGGTCGCGAGATCGACCGCGGAGACGCGGCCGTTGGAAGCGAAGTCCGCGCAGACCAGCCGGTTGTTCCAGAGCAAGCACCGCCGAGCAGTCGCCGCTCCAGGCTCGCCGCCGTTCCGATTCGCGCGCAGACGAGGCGTCGTGAAGAAGCCGAACGTGGACATGGCCCCATCCGGCTCCAATAGAAAGTCACCCCAGGTCGGCGAGCCAGGCTGCTGGCTGGAGTCGACGGAGAAGCGGGCCATCAGGGGCTGAGCAAGGGTCTTCTCGCAGACCGAACCGTTACAACGCCCAACTTCTCCACAGGGAGATTCCTGCTGGCACTTAAAGCCGTCGGGTGGGTCTCCCCGCTGACAAGTTCCCGAAATACATACATCCGCGGCGTCGCAGGTGAAGGTAGGACCACACCGCGTTCCATCGTCAGCAGGGGACAATCCACAGCCAACCTGTGGATTGCAGATCCCGACCTGGCACTTCCCATCCCCGGGGCAGGGCGGGGCGGGGACCGACTGGCAGCCTTCGAACGCGTTGCACAGGTCCAGAGTGCAGGCATCGCCGTCATCACAGCCCTTCGTCTTCCCCACGCACAGGCCGCTCTGGCAGGTGGAGACGCCCTCGATGCACTTGGAGTGGGGGTCACACTCCGTCCCGTCCGCCTGCGTCTCCTCCACGCACTTGCCGCTCGCATGATCAAAGTGAACCGTGTGGCACTGCGTCGCGGTGGGACAGGGCGGGAGATCCAGTCCCTCACCCGTCACCGTGGCAGTGGATCGATTCGCATCCGACTCCCGAACCGACAGCAGCGCCGTCTTCTTACCGACGCTCTCCGCCTTGAAACGGAGCGTAAAGGGGAGCTCCCCCGACGAGATTTCCACAGGCGGGACCTCGCTTCCGGAGAAGCGAATTTGGAACGGGGAACCGGGCAATTCCCACCTCACTTTCAGAGGGGAACGACCCTTGTTGAGCACCCGAGCGGAGACCTCGACCTCGCCCCCCACGTACTGGCTCGGTAACAAGATATCCACAGGGACAATCTCAAGATCCCCAGAAGAGCCAACAAGCGTTGGCGACCTACATGCGGTCGCC
>JBQTKE010000154.1:0-5812 GCA_052386435.1 Myxococcaceae bacterium | reverse complement strand
GCTGCGTGCGAGCCGGCGAAGCCGCAGTCGTTCCGGCCGCGTTATGGGTATGCGGGAGACCACGACCGAACGAACGCCTGGCCGGCTCCCGCATTCCCGGGCACGAACTTAAGATCTGCGGTACTAGGCGTAGCCGCCGTTGAGCGTGAAAATGGTGGCGTAGCCGCGCATCACCAGCTGTGCCCTAACCGCCGCTTTGTTTTCGAGCACGCGGTGGGAAAAAATCGTCGTTCCGCCGTCGAAGGGACGGTGGCGGAAGCCTTGAGACGCTTGGAAGAAGAGCAGATGCAGCGGCCTTGAGACGGCGTAGGGGATCCGCTATCCCCGCGCGCAAATGAAGCTCTACTACGCCACTGGCACCTGTTCCCTCGCGCCGCACATTGCACTCGCTGAGTCCGGCCTTCCTTTCAGTTTGGTCCGCTTCGAGATGAAGACCGGGCAGTTGGAAGATGGACGGGCCATCACCCACGTGAATGACAAGGGGTATGTCCCGGTATTGGAGTTGGACAACGGCGAGCGGCTCACGGAGGTGGGCGCGATTCTCCAGTGGGTGGCGGACCAGAAGCCGGAGCTTAAACTGGCGCCGCCCGGGGGAACGATGGAGCGGTACCGGTTGCAAGAGTGGCTGAACTTCATCGGGATGGAGGTCCACAAAATTTATTGGCCGCTGTTTCATCACGGCGCGGAGGTGGAGCTTCAGCACGCGAGGGAAAAACTCAACCGCAGCTTTGCGTACGTGAATGCCCGGTTGGGGAGTGGTCCCTACTTAATGGGGCAAACTTTCACGGTGGCTGATGCGTACTTGCTCACGGTGTTGAGCTGGGCCAGAGCGGGCGGGTTGGACCCGCTACAGTGGCCTCACTTGAGCGCTTTTCGAACGCGCATGCGCGAACGCGCGGGAGTACGCGCGGCGATGCAGGCGGAAGGGTTACTCAAGTGACTTGAGCACCTCGGCGATGGGTTTTCCGGCGAAGCGCTCTTTGATTTGCGACAGCGTTCCAAACGAACGCGTGTGCATGCGGTCGACGTAGAGCGTGCCGTCGAGGTGATCCATCTCGTGCTGAAGGATCCGAGCGGGCCATCCGCGGGTTCGCCAAGACACCGGCTGGCCCTTCTCGTCGAGCGCGGAGACTTCGATCTCGTGAAAGCGTGGAACCAAAGCGCCGAACCCGGTCACCGAGAGGCATCCTTCAAAGAACGTGACCTTTTTCTCGCCCAGAGGTGTCACCACGGGATTGATGAAAACTCGGAGTGGAACTGGGATTCGTTCACGTTCGGCACGCTCCGCTTCGGAGAGTGAGCTCATGAAGCTTTCCGCGTCCTCGATCACGAACGCCCGCGACGGTTCGCCGATCTGCGGAGCGGCGAGTCCAACACCGGGAGCAGCACGCATCGTTGAGATCATTTTCGCGATGAGCGACTGGAATTCAGGGGTCAGGATGCGTTCGGCGGGCACTTCGCGCGCGCGGCTTCGCAGCACGGGTGCGCCCGTTTGAACAATCTCGGTTTGCACGGGAGGGGCTTTCGGGACGGTGGCGCACGCGGTGGTTGCGAGCGCGAACAAGAGGACGAAGCGGTTCACACTGACTCTTTTATCTTGAGGACTCTTGACGCGTACGTCCGACGTTTAGGTTTTCCCGCGGGACACTGGCCGCGCGCCATGCACCACGCGCCAAGCTCGTCGGCTCGCCTGAGCGCTGGCGCTCTGGACTGTTTCGGCTGGGCACTGCGTTTTCAAGGCGCGTAGGAAACGTTTGTCGTCGGGCCGGAAGGTTTCATACACGCGCTTGAACAGGCCTGGCGGGTCGACTCACGACCGTTCGCAGGCGACGAGACCTCTGACATCTCGCAATCCAGCCGCCCCGAAACCGGCACAGCTGCTCCGAGCTTGGCAGGTGGGAACGAGCCCAGTCTGGCCGTTCACTTCCAGGCCATGCAGCGCCGGTTCGGGAGAAGGGGTCAGAACCAACTCCGCCCTCCAACGCAGCGTTCAACTTCTCTGGGCTGGTGCCCATGTAAACGGCGAAGTACCCCGGGTCGAGTCCTTCCACGGTGTAACTGCAGCGGAGGGCAGCGGAGGGCAGCGGAGGCAACAGCGCGCGGGCTCGCGCGACAATCTCTCGAAGCCTAACAAGGGAGATCCCAATGACAGTCATTCAAGGGCCCGCGCCCGTCCGTATCCCCAGCTACGCGTGCAACGACACCAGCCTCGGCTCGTTCCAGCCGAGCAAGCTCGCCAGGTTCCGCGACCTGGACGGGACGATGCATGTCACCGGGGAGCTCGGGAACGGCATGATCGGCTCCATCGAGGCGAAGACGAACTCCGCGGAGAAGTCGGTGATCCTGCGCGAGCGATCGAAACTCAGCGACTTCGACGGCGGTCGCGAGCTGAGCGCTACCGAGGTGAAGGACCTCACCTGCGCGCTCGAGCGGTACGTCGAGCAGAACCCGGGCGACCCGAACAAGCCGGGATACGAGCTCCTCATCTCCGCGCTGAAGCGGTCGGAGACGCCGTCGGGCAAGGTGGGGTGCTTTGAGGAGTCCTGCTTCACCACCACCTCCTCCCCGCGATCGATCGAGGAGGACTTCGTGGTGTCGCGCACCCAGGCGGCGCTCGCGGACGGGAGCGCGCGCTTCCTCAGTCGCGCCAAGGTGGACGATCTGATGAATCAGCTCGAGGCCAGCCCGGACGCGATCCGCAGCTTCCCGGCGGGCAAGGACCCCAGCACCGGGCAGGACGTCACCGCGTACCTGTTCGGCCGGCACATCTACGCCAAGTCTGGGATCGGCACCTGGTTCGAGATCCCGCGCCAGTGAGCGGCGGGGCATAGCGTCACCTGGCTCGTCGCCGCGGCAGTAAGGCGCCCAGGAGAAGGCACATGAGCGCGTGGGCGGTCCGGTGCCCCCCGTGGCGCAGGTGTACCCGTGCAGCGGCGAGGCCTGCCAAAGAGCCGGGTCGCCTTGGGGCGGGCATCCGCCGATAATTCCCCGAACGCACAACGGGCCCGTGAGAGTCTGCTCTGACGGGCCCGTGAAACAGCGTCTGAGGAGCGGACCGCTTACGCCTTCTTCGCGGTGGCGCGGAAGACGTCGCGAAATTCGCCGATCGCCTTGTTGATGCGGGGCTTGAGGTCCTTCTTGGTGAGGTCCTGCTCCGCGCGGATGTCCTTCTGGATGTCCGGGTACCGACCGGTGACGAACTCAATGAACTCGTTCGCCCAACGGACGATGTCGCTCACCTCCACGTCGCGCAACCAGCCGCGCTTGTCCGGGTCGCTCTTGTCGGTGGCCGCGTAGATCTGCAGCACCTGATTCTCGACCGGGATGGGCTGGTACTGACCCTGCTTGAGCAGCTCCACCAAGCGAGCGCCGCGGGCCAACGTCTCCTGCGTCGCCTTGTCGAGGTCCGAACCGAACTGCGCGAACGCCGCCAGCTCGCGGTACTGAGCAAGCTCGCCCTTAAGCGAACCGGCCACCTGCTTCATCGCCTTGATCTGCGCCGCGGAACCGACGCGGGACACGGAGATACCGACGTTGATCGCGGGACGAACGCCGGCGAAGAACAGGTCGGTCTCTAGGAAGATCTGCCCGTCGGTGATGGAGATGACGTTGGTGGGGATGTACGCGGAGACGTCGCCGGCCTGGGTCTCTACGATGGGCAGCGCGGTGAGCGAACCCGCCCCCTCTTCGTCAGACAGCTTGGCCGCGCGCTCCAGCAGACGGGAGTGGATGTAGAAGACGTCGCCCGGATACGCCTCGCGTCCCGGCGGCCGGCGGAGGAGGAGCGAGAGCTGACGGTAGGCCACGGCCTGCTTGGAAAGGTCGTCGTACACGATCAGCGCGTGCATCTTGTTGTCGCGGAAGTACTCGCCCATCGTCACGCCGGTGTACGGCGCGAAGAACTGGAGCGGCGCCGGGTCAGACGCGTTGGCGGCGACCACGGTGGTGTACTCGAGCGCTCCGTACTTCTGCAGCTTCTCCACCACCTGCGCGACGGTGGACTGCTTTTGACCGACGGCCACGTAGATGCAGTAAACGTTGAGGCCCTTCTGGTTGATGATCGCGTCCAGCGCGACGGCGGTCTTGCCCGTCTGGCGGTCACCAATGATCAGCTCGCGCTGACCCCGGCCAATCGGAACCAGCGCGTCCAACGCCTTGATGCCGGTCTGCATGGGCTCGTGCACGCTCTTGCGCTTCACGATGCCGGGCGCCTTGATCTCCAGCTTGCGCGTCTCAGTCGCGGCGATGGGACCCTTGCCGTCGAGCGGCTCGCCCAGCGCGTTGACGACGCGGCCAAGCAACCCCTTGCCCACGGGGACAGAGGCGATCTGACCGGTGCGCTTGACCTGATCGCCTTCGCGGATCTCACGGAACTCGCCCATGATCGCGACGCCGACGTTGTCCTCTTCCAGGTTCAGCACCAGGCCGCGGGTGCCGTTGGAGAACTCCAGCAGCTCTCCCGAGAGGGCGCCTTCCAGGCCGTAGACGCGCGCGATGCCGTCGCCCACGGAGAGAACCGTGCCCGTCTCCGCGACGGTGACCTTCTTCCCGTAGTCTTTGATCTGCTCGCGGATGATTCTGCTGATCTCGTCGGCGCGGATTTCCATGGTCGCTTTTTTCCTATGACCCTATGGCCGCGACGTCAGAGGCGGCCCCGTGAAAAGGCGCGTCCTCCTAGCATGGGGGGCGCATGTGGGCAATCGCCAAACCCTTTCGGCCCAGTACCCCCTGGCTGACTCCTCCGCAGGCCGAAATCAGAAGACTCAATACAGCGGGCACCTAGCGTGAGTTTACCGCTGGCGGGGCACGCAAGTAGCGTAAGCGGTCGTCGCTACTGCGGAAATCGGGAACTGAGCCGTATACACGCGACGGCTCAGGAATGGGCATCAAGCAGCTATCTTGAGCGCCTCCATGAGCCGTCGTGTCTCCGGCTCCATGTCTTCGAGCTGAGTGGTCAGACGAGGCTTTGAGCCGTCGGCGGTCTGGCGAATGACAGTTGCGCGGCGGATTTTCTCAAGCGCTTCGAGCAGGCTCTCGATGCTTGCGTAGGGTGCGTTGGCCGCACGGGCCCGCAGGTGGAGCAAACTGGCGAGCAGGTACCCGAGTACACAGGTGAAGACGTGCACGTGCAGTTTTTGGTCGGTCCAGTGGCGTTGGGGCCGGAGGGCCATGTGAACCGGGTCCTTCAGATGAGCGAAGACCGCCTCGACGGCAGACTGGCCATGATAGGCGCGAATGATTTCTGCCGTGGGCCATTCGTGTCGGTCCGTCATCAACACCAAGCGACCGAATGTGCTTTGAGCCAGAGCATCGAAGGCCGGCTGGTCGAACTCATAGGTAAGGGTGAGATGGCGACCCTCGCCCGTCAGATTGAAGCGAATGACCTCGCTGAGGTGCTGGCGCCCCTTGAGATGGTTCTCGATGTCGCGCTCGATGTGTGCTCGGTCACGCCTTTGCTTGCCACGTCGGAGTATGTCGGCTTGTTCTGAGAGCCATTGCTGCGCCTTCGCCGCGTGCTGCATCACCCCGGCCATCTGGCCCTCGCGGAGGCGCTCGGAAACCAGAACGACAACGGTGCGCTCGGCCTCCCATATCTTCCTCTTGGTTCGATGGGCCAACACGCTTTCGCCCGCGGCGATCTCAACGGGGGCGAGCAAAGGATTGGCCTCGTTGACGAGCTCACGTTGGCTGGCGACAGTGAGCGCAGAGACGTAGTGCAGCTTGGATTCGTCGACGTGTCGCTGATTCGCGCGCGACACGTTTCCTTTGTCATAGATGACCGTCAGAGACTCGACCTCGCGGCGTAGGTCCA
>JBQTKE010000153.1:0-7095 GCA_052386435.1 Myxococcaceae bacterium | reverse complement strand
TGACCCGGGTTCGGATCATTCCGCCGCCTACCGTGAGACGCTCGACGCGTCACCGTGGGCTGACTGTAGATGCGATGTGTGCCGAAGCTTGGGCTACCACGTAATTCTTTTCCGCGGCGCCGAACGGAATCGTAGGCGTGGCTTTCATAACGTTTGGACCTTTTACCGGCAGATGCGTTCCGAACTCGGACTGCGCATGCCCGAGGCAGCCTAAAAATGCGTGGACAGCGAAATGAGGGAAGAGGCGAGGTTTTGGAAGTGCCCGCTATCGAGGTGAGGCAGAGCAAAGGCCGAAAGCTCTACTCGTTTGCAGTTGATGGCAAGGCGGTTCCGAAGTTCGCGGCCATCTCCCGCGTTAAGAGGGAGGAAGGGAAGTTGACTGGCTACCAGCGTCCCGAGGTGCTCTCACATATAGAGGAGATTCGGACCTATCTGGAGACGGAGTCTCCGATGGTCCCGAATGCAGTCGTGATTGCTTTCGACTCTCGCGTTAGGTTCGACGCGTCGAAGGGCGGTCCTGAATGTTCGTATTCTCGAACTGGCGTCTTGAGGATTCCGGTCGATGAACGCCTCGGAGAGGCGGAGAAGCCCGGCTTCGTTGTTGACGGTCAGCAACGATTGGCGGCGATCCGCGATGCGGAAATTGATGCGTTCCCGGTCTGCGTGTCGGCGTTCATAACCGACGACGTTCAAGAGCAGACCGAGCAATTTATTCTCGTGAACTCGACGAAGCCTTTGCCGAAGGGCCTGCTTTACGAGTTGCTGCCTACGACCCAAGCGCAATTGCCATCCTTGTTGCACCGGCGCCGCTTTCCCGCCCTGCTCCTTGAGAGGTTGAATGGTGACGCGAGTTCACCGTTCTACCAGCTGATCCAGACGCCAACGAACCCAGCAGGAGTCGTCAAAGATAATTCCATCTTGAGAATGGTGGAGAACAGTCTGAGTGATGGTGCTCTCTATCGATTTCGGTTCGCGGCAGGTGATGACCCTGACGTGGATTCGATGCTGAAAGTCTTGTCTCACTACTGGTCTGCGGTGAGTCAGGTTTTCCCGAACGCGTGGAACCAGCCGCCGAAGCGGTCGCGGCTAATGCATGGAGCCGGAATCGTCAGCATGGGCTTCATCATGGACGCCATTTGTGATCGGTATCGTCAGCATCGTGTCCCTTCCGTGCAGCACTTCCTGAAAGACCTAAAGCCGCTGGAAGAGGTTTGCCGCTGGACCGACGGCTTTTGGGACTTCGGTGCCAATGCGCAGAGAAAGTGGAACGAACTTCAAAACACGTCGAAGGACATCGAACTGCTCTCAAACTTCCTCATAATGAATTACAAAGCGCTCGTCTGGGGACGAACTCAGGCTGGATCAGGGCGCCAGCGTTCCATCTTCGGGGCCTAACTGCTCGTGCTTACCAAGGACAAGGAGACCATTCACATCGAGCATAAGGTCTCGAGGTTGCACGTTGAATGAAGAGTTTTTGACCGACTGTTGGCCGTTTTTCTACTGAAAGTCGGAGTTCCGCTCCCGCGGAGTTGGCTACATGAATAACCGTTCCAAAAATGCCATCGCAGACCTCTCGGACCACGACCTCATCAGGAAACGCGGTTCGCTCAACCATCGATTGGATTGAGCGCGCCACCTCGTCCATCGCCGCGCGGAGCGCTTGCTTCTTGTTCGTATCCGCAGACGGTCGGTCGTGTGTGTACGCTTGGAGTGCAGTGCCGAGCGCCAGGAATGAGTCAGCTTCCTTAGAGGAAAAAAGGGTTAGTAGCCCTCCCGAAATTGACCGCGCCGCCCTTTCCTCCAGCCTCTTCGATAATTTTCGAGTGGCTAGCGTTAGAAAACCCAAGTCAGCCCAGCCGTCCTCTTGTAGCGCTCCGCAGAGGTGTTCTGCAGAGGTGTGTAAGTTTGCTGACTTCAACTTCTCGAGACGACGCGGGAGCCGGACCTCGCCAGGGTTGTCGATCAGGTCAGTAAAGTCCGCAGCGCAGAGTGTGTAGGTGTGGAAGAAGAGCATTATCCGCAGGGCTCGCTCTGCCTTCTGCCGAGCGGACACTGCCACGTGGTGGTCGTCGTCCTCGACAAGTTCCGCGAGGGCGCGGCATGACTCAGCAAATTCGCGTGCGGATTTGGGTCGTGCGTGCGGGATCGCGCAAGCATCCAATACCGCCCCAGCGACTTCAGTGGGGGTCTTCCCGATTAGAGCGGCTCGGTCTATTCCCACGCGCTCGCAGAGAAACTTGCGTTCATGGGCTCGGAGACACTCAAAGACCCAAGTATCATCGAGGGCCGCTTCGAGCCTATCGCGTACCCAGAAATCGAAGAGGTCTTTGACCACAATACCGGTGGTGTACCATCTCTCATGCTCGACCAACGATCTGAGGGCGTCCTCAAAGCCTGGACCGAGCACTTCCATTAGGGCGTGTTCGAGTTTGTGAAGTTCAGGCATCACGAACTCAATAAGGAAGGGCGTCCGCCCCATCGCGGTGGGACGAGCATCGTGTAGTGCAATTATCAATGACCCATGCGCCTGCTTGCGATACCCGATGGACAAACAAGCGTCCTTCGGTCGCCGAATGTGAGCAGGCGGGTACGCGACATTTACGGTCACGGACGAAGGTCCAAAATGCTACGAGCCGAGGTCTAAAGTTGTAGATATGGTTGTTGGTCCAGACTCGGCCATGCTCTCCAATATGAAGTGTTGCCTCTTTAAGGGTGTTGCAGAGTCCGCACGTTATCCAAAGGTTCTCGGAACTCTCGCCGCCGATGCGATGAGGCGTCCGGTGATCGAGACACGCGCAACGCTCCCATTCTTCTCTTTCGCCTTCGGCCAGTTCATCCCGGAATGCCCACCCACAGATTCCGCAACGTGAGTTTTGACGCTCAAACAGTTTCCGGCGCGCCGGATAGGGGATATCCATCAATCCCATCTTCTTCGTGGCGCCCGCCGAATCTAGCGAGACCAGGGTTCGAGCGAAGACGCCCGCGATGTCGTCCAGACCGTCATGGAGTTCGACAGGCATGAGTCGCGATAGGCGACTCCTCAGGGCGGTGTAGTTAGACGCTGTCTGGAGTTCACCCATTACGATGAACGCAAGCCGTAGCGCGAGATGCTCGTCCACTTCCCTACGTATTTCGTCGGTATCCCTACCTGAGACTTTCGAGAGTGACTCGAGAAGTCGATCTGTCGTGCCGAGCACGTTGAGTAGAGTTTTTGCCGCCTCGGGTAGCATTCTCTAACTCTTCTTGGCTTCAGATTTGTAGAGGCGGTGGTCAGTCTTTTTTAGTTTGGCGACGGTCGATTCGCCCTTAACTACTTTGCGCATCGCATCTTTCAAATCGTCGCGAGCACCCTTGCTCCCATCAAAACCTGTGATCTGCCATTCAGTAAAAAAGTCGGGCGTAAGCTTTGCGAGCGAGTTTTTCACTAAGCCGGAGAGCTTGGCGGAGTTTGGCAATGATGTCGCCATGGGCACTCCTTCCGTTGTTTCTTTGTTTTGAAGGAACTCACGGAGGTACTCCAGAAGGGTTTCCTGAAAAATCATCAAGACTGTCGCGGTCATCAACGGTGAAGTCGGTGTTCCGCCGATTGTCTCGCTTGAAAAGACTGCTGTGCCCGCATACCGGTCACGGACCGCGCTCCAAAACGCCACGAAGTACTCAAACCAGAGTTCTTCGTCCTTCCAGAACTCAGTCTTCTCTGTCTTTCGCTTGCCCTGGCAGAGGTGGTCGAAAAGTTCGAGCACAGGGCTCTGTCGTTCGTACCAGAGGTGGATGACTTTGCCCCGGAATGCCGCAGCATCCAGGAAGCCTTGCTCGTTTTTGAGACCGAACGAGATGAATCCATAAAAGGGGCTTAACTCATCCTCATGCACCCTCATCACAGCCTCGATGAGGCCAACCCGTATGTTTGCTGCTCGAAGGCGCTCCTCGATTTCGCCGCGCTGCTTCTTGGACAGGGAGTTTCCGATGATGCTTATGAGCAAGCTTTCAGGCACCCGTCGAGCGGTGCGGTTGGTAACGATGAACTGAAAGGCCAGTTCGGGCCATGCTGCAGTTGGAAGCGCCGTTACCAAAAATGGAATCGAGGCGAGTTTCTTTGTTCCGTGAATTCTGTGTTGACCATCGATGAGCAATCCCGGCTTGAGCTCATCTCGAGCCTCGCGCAGAAGTTCGCGAAGGAATTCGTCGTTCCTGCCTTTTAGAACCTCGTCATCAAGGGAAGCTAGAAACCAGAGTCGCCCGGCGACCACCTGTTGCTCGCTGGGGGAGAGCCCGGCAAGTTTGCCCCTGATGTTTTCTGGAAGTTCAGGTTCCGATTCTGCTTCGTGACCGCCTTCCTCTTCCTCGGTGCCCGGTGGTTCGATTTCCGTTCCCTGACGAGCGCGCTCAACGAAATACTTGAGGATGTCCTCGAGAGCGCCTGCCGGCAGAGCCGTAATGTCCGCGAGGTCGGAGAAGACGAGAGACTTCAACGCTGCACGACGTGAACCGATTCCGCTAAGTAGGTCCGCTCGAGTCGCAGGGTCTTCTTGGTCATCCCAAGTAATACGAATTTTTCCCAGTACGGGGGTGCCAGCCGGCACATCGGAGTCTGCCAATGGCTTGCCGGAAGATCCGAGCGTTTCGACTTTGCCCTTACCCCGTATTGGGTCGAACCCAACCACGACGGCGGTTGGGGATGCGTTGGCATTGTCCATGAAGAATCGTTCGACTTCCTGGACGTGGCGCGGAATCTCGGCGCGCTGAAAGTTCCTGATATTGCCAGTCTTCTTTGTTGGCACGCGCGCCCACTCATCGATTTCACTACTGGCCGCTGCGAAGGCCACTTGGACAGGAGAGTTCGGCCTCTGCCTGAAGAGAATCGCTTCGTAGGTCTTCTGCATTTGGGTGAACCCCTCCATCCTCGACTACACCGCGAACGGACCGCCTCATCAAGTTTTCGCAGTGTGAGAGAGCACTTAGAAGGCTGGGACCAAGGCCGCCGCCAAACAGGTTGGACCGTCTTCGACTGTGCTCGGGGTGAGGATGGCTGAGGGATGTCGATGTCGGACGAAGGCTCACCCGTTGAGAGCGGCGGCGGCCTATGACCGTGAGAGGGCAGTCAGAACTTTGGAACTACACCAAGGACCCGCTTCCCTCGCCTTGGGCCATACCTCGCCACGGGCAACTTCTCGCGGTGGTGCTGCTTCGATTCCAGCCAACCCTCAAGCGCATCGCGAGCCATGTAGACCACATCCTCGCCATTGAGCGGTCGGGCGAAGCTGAGACACCCGGGGCAGTCGGGGAAGACGATGTTGACCGCGTCGTCTTCAAGTTCAAGTCTTGCGTAGTAGACGACTTGTCCGTTCTTCCTCGATTCCCAAGAGTCCCACTCATCTACGGCGGCCTGCAGATTCGTCCAGAACCGGGTGGTTTGCCGAAAGTACTTACCAATCCGCTCGGCGATCTGCGGCGCAAACCAAAGTTCGCCAGCAAGCAACTTATCGACGACTCTCCGGCGCAGCCCAAGCGCCTTCGCGAAAGCTGTGCGCGATAATTTCCACTCGGACAGGATGTCGCGAAGGATGATTGCTGGAGCGGTCGGACGTCGATTTCTGGGCAGCATCTCATCGAGCGTACTGGACAGATCCGACGTTGGAGTCGATGCCTCCGTGTGCCCCCAGTGTGCCCCTCGCAGGAGGAAACAGACGGCAGGGGACGGAAGCAGATGGAACCAGACGGAAGGAGAATTTGAACGATTTCAGAGGGATGCCGGGTAAAGGCGCGTCCTGCCTCCAGTTTCACTTACCCTGTGCCATCGTTCAAATCCCTTTTCCCGCTCATCAAAAAGTCGAAATTCGGCTCAGGTTCCCAACACTTACGGGGCCTGAGCTGTTTTCGTTCAAGTGCATCAGCGACGCCCGATGCGCAGCTGATGCACTTGCTGATGCATTCTTTTGGCCCACGCCTTCCCAAGGTTCAAATCCGCGCATCATCGCGCCGCGCGACGAGGGGGTTTGGCGGCTTTCGGAGGCTTCTTCTTTCCAGCGCCGGTATCGAGCGACGCGACGAACTCCGCGCCCCACTTGGCCCACGCGGCGACCGCTGCGTCGGTGCGGCATCCAGCCGGGGCGACGAACACGTAGCCCTTCATCGGTCGGCCGGTGAAGTCCATCGGGCGCACATGAGGCTTCTTGAGCGCCTCGGCGTTTCGGTCCGGGCCGACGCGAACCATCAACTCGTCCTTCACGATGCCGCAGAACATCTTGCCGTTCAGGAGGAACGCGAGGCCGCCGAACATCTTCTTCTCGGTGATACCCCCGCGGCGGCTCACGGCGCCGCGGATGCATTCGGCAAGGACTTCGTCGTAGGCCATGTTGATCCCGAAACTCCGCCCTGCTGGAGGGCTCACGTTGGCAGCGCTTGATGCTTCAGCGGGTGAATTCTTCCCTCCGCAGGAGGCGATCATCGGGCACGTCGTAGTAGTCGCCCTTGCTCCCCAGGTAGATATGCGCCTTCGGCGTAAGCCCGGTCGGGGAATCGAGAGTGCCCGCGCAGATCGAGATCTTTGGCACGCCTTCTTCGTCCCAAAGCAAACTCGACCCGCACTCGCCACAGAAGCCCTTTCGCACCGTGGGAGATGCCACGAACCACCTGAGCCCGCGCTGCTCAGTGAGTTGAAACCCGGGGCGGTCGACGGCCGTGTAGGCCCCGACGTGTCCATGCCATCGCCGGCACTTCGAGCAGTGGCAGAACGTGACAGGGGTCAGCTCGAGGCTGACCGTGTATCGCACTCCGCCGCATGCACATCCGCCGGTCTTCATGGCTCCGACCAATACCAACACGTTGGCTCGATTGACAGGTTCGGGTGGGACTCCGGACCGCTGCGTCCTCTGCGGACCTCAGGGTCGACGAGTCCCGCCACCCGGAACCAGAGACAAGAGCTGCCCTTGCTCGATAACGCGCTCCGAGACCTGTCCCTCGGTCGTGTGTGAGAGGAAGGTAGGTGCTACCCGCCAACGCTGACCATTCGTCGAGATGACGGTGATGGTCTTGGTGTTGGCCCTGGCGATCTTGCCGACGATGACCCTCCCTGGCTCGGGCGTGAACGAGACC
>JBQTKE010000152.1:0-17224 GCA_052386435.1 Myxococcaceae bacterium | reverse complement strand
CGCGGCGCCGGTCATCGCCGACATTGCGAAGAGCATTGGCGCGCTGACGGTTGGGGTCGTCACCAAACCGTTCATGTTCGAGGGGAACAAGCGCCGAAAGCAGGCCGAGCAGGGCTTGGTCGAGCTTAAGGCCGCGGTCGACACGCTGATCACGATTCCCAATCAGCGGCTGCTCACCTTGTCGAAGGACAACATGCCGCTGCTGGAGACCTTCAAGAAGGCGGACGAGGTGCTCCTCAACGCGGTTCAGGGCATCTCGGATCTCATCCAGTACCACGGCTACATCAACGTCGACTTCGCGGACGTGAAGACGATTATGAGCGACCGCGGTTTGGCACTCATGGGCACCGGCCGGGCGAGTGGCGAGAAGCGCGCGCTGACTGCCATGCAGCAGGCCATCTGCTCGCCGCTGCTCGAGGACGTCACGATTGATGGCGCGACGGGGTTACTCATCAACATCACCGGCGGCAAGGAGATGACGCTGCAGGAAGTGAACGAGGCGCTGACCCTGGTCCACGACGCGGCGGATCCGGAAGCGGAGATCATCTTCGGATCTCTGATCGACGAGACCGCGCGCGACGAGGTGAAGATCACCATCATCGCGACCGGCTTCGTCCACCGCGATTCGAAGCGCTCGGCTGCCGCGGTCGCAGTGCCGGTTCAGGTTCCACTCCTCCAATCTCGGCCTGTCTCGGTGATCGCCGCGCAGCCTCCCTCCGCGCCGGTTCGCGAAGAGGTCGCGTCGCTCGTCCCCGCAAAGCAAGGCGCCGTCACGCTGAACCAGTCGTCGCCGCGCATGTCCAGCCCCCGCATGGCCGCCGCTCAGCGCGACTCGGGGTTGCCCATGGACGAGGACCAATTCGACATCCCCACGTTCTTGCGCCGCGCCGGGCAGACCGAGATGCCCTAAATACGGCTGCTAACAAGTTGCTGACCAGTCGACGTTTGGAAAAACGTCGCGAAGGGTCAGACAGTTTGACAGCACCGCTCGGAGGGCGCGACTCGACAATCAGCGAGCACGCCCTTCGGAGGTTTTTACGTGAGTGTGGGTCCAAATCGTCCCATCGCCGCGAAGCTTTACTCGCTCCAGCGGGGCGGGGCACGAGCGGGTTCCGCCGCGAAGACCGGCGCGCAGCCTTCGCTGCTGAGGCGCGGCGCTGCCTCCGTAAGAAACCGAGTCGAAATGAGCACGACCGGCGGTACGGCCCGCCTTGCCACGCCGGCTGAGCTCGCCGGAACAGACCCAGGCGCTCTGGTGGTCCCGGCCGTCGATGAGATCGCGATGCTTGGGCCTCAATTCCTAAGCGGGCTGCTCGGGCGTCGAGTCCTCCAGATCATGGAGCAATTGAAGCTCTCGGGAGCGCTGCCCAAAGGCGAGGGTCGGCTGGTGATGTCCATCCAGGGCTATGGCGACGGCGGCGAAGGCACGAAGTTCGTCGAGGGAATCCTCAAGGACCTCGACTACAACGTCGTCGGGCCGGGCTTCGATCGCAACGTTGGCGACCCGAGGGAAAACTACAAGCGGCTCATTGAGCAGCTGCATACCGTCACTGCCGGCGGTGAACGGGCCATGGTGTTCGGCCACAGCTACGGAGGAGTCTTCGCGCGTGCCGCCGGTGCCGACTATCCGGAGCTCGTCGAAGGCGTGGCGAGAGCGGCATCACCACGAGGAGGGATATCGGCCGCCTATTCCGGTTTGGGAAACCTCATGAGGAGGACGATGGGCCGCTACGGGGATGCCTATGACCAGTTCGGGAAAGAGGCCATCGCCAAGAAGTGGCCGCCCGGGGTGCGTCTGCACGCGTATGCCTTTCAAGGTGACGCAGTTCTTCCGCTTTGGAAACAGTTCGATCCGGATCCCAAGGCGGTGAACTGGGTCATCCCCGGGACGCACGTGGGAGGACTTCGGGGAATGGCGCTTCCCAAGGCCTTGGCGGGTCCGGACGGATTCTTTCAGGAGCCGTAGCGGGTCTCTACGCCCTCCAGAAAATCGCTCGGGACGACGGTCAGGCCGTGCGCTCCACAGAAACCGCAGAGTGTAAGCCTGACCCCGTTTCTCACTTCTTCACGGACTTGAGCAGTTTCTGAAAGTCGCCCTTCGCGGCATCCACGGTCTTCGCCGGGCCGATGAGCTTGAAGAAGATCGCGCCCAGCGGCCCTTCGACGATCGCGCCTGAGAGTTTGTAGCCGGGACGATTCGACTTCGGCCCCATGGGTCCCATCGACGCGGTGTACGTGCCCGTGAGCTCCACGGTGGTGACGGCGAGTCCGTTGATCGTCTCCTTCTTCGTCTTCGCCTGGTCCTTGGACGGCTTGCCGTCCGGCTGTTCGAACTGACTTATCCAACGATCGACGTTCTGCTCGACGCCGCCGCCCTGCCCCTGGCCGAAGTAGAAGACCGCGACCTCGCCCTTGTCTGCGTCACCCTTCGCGGAAGGAACCTCGTACGTGGCTGCGCGCATCGGCCGAGCCTCTCCGGCTTTCCACGCCGCGGGGGCGGTCCAGGTCAAACCGCCAGCAGTCTCCGCGAACGCGGCTGCAGCGAAGACGAATGTAGCAACAGCGAGAACGCGCTTCATGGTGGCTCCTTGGTGATGGACTGCTGGTTTCGGTACTTGAACATGCGCTGGCGATGGGACGAGCCATCCAGCGCGTTGAAGACAAAGCCGCGGAAGACGAAGGCGACGTGGAGCAGCAGGCCAAGAGGCAGGGCGGCGAACAGACCGAATCCGAGCAAGGGCGAGCGGAAGACGACGAGGTAGAGGACGCCGCCGACGACGAGGTTGGGCGCGAACCACTCGATCCAACTCTGTTGAAGGAAGTCGAACGCGCGCGAGAGGATCGCAATCCCGCCAGACATGCCGCGCAGGTAGATGACCTCCAGCGAGGGCATCAGGATGAAGACAAGAAAGTTGAGCGCAATCGAGATGAGCCCAAGCATCCGCGAGTTGCGCAGAGCGGTCTCAAGTACGTAATCGACGATCCAGAGGACGAAGAAGTGGTTCACCACGGACCAGAAGAAGACGCCGATGCTCCGGCCGAATTCATTCACGCTGACCCGGGATTCGGTGACCAGCTCGCCAACGAAATACAGGTAGCTGCTGAGCAGCGCGCTGTAGACCAAATTCAGGAGGATTCCCCCCGCCAGGCCCATTCCCCCAAACAGCTGCGCAGCCAGTACGAAGGCCGCGACCAGCGCGATGGGAAGCAAGAGCGTCCAGGCGTTCTTCCCGATCGCTCGAAAGGTGCGGGTGAGGCATTCGCCATAGAGCCGGCCGTAGACTTGGAGAACCATCACTCTCCCTGAAGCCGGGCGAGGTAATTCCCGGTGCGGCTGGTGAGCTCGGAGGTTCTATCGAGCAGCAGATCCAGCTCTCGGTACACCGCGTTGATCTCCACCGGACTGCGCGGCGCGGGGATGGCATCAAGGTCGGCCAGCTGATTGAGGAGCGTCACGACTTTGAGCACGTGCTGGTGCGCGAGCAGGAGATCTCTTCCCGCCTTGGAGCCCGCGCGCGTGAAGAGCGCGCCCGTGGTGAAGAGGCGGGTGATGGCTCGGCGGTTGGATTCGAGGACCTGGGTGATCTTCCGGCGGTACGCGCTGAGTCGGTGCTCTTCACGCGCGTCCGCGAGGTCAATGACTTCGGCGTTCTTTTTTCGTCGCTTCGTCACGGCGACACGTATGCCACGGTTTTCGATCGACGCAACGACTTGTCTCAGTCAAACCGCGCGACTACCTTCGCGCGCTTCGCGCCGAGGGGACCGTCATGTTCAAGAAGCTGCTCATCGCCAACCGGGGAGAGATCTCGCGCCGCATCAACACGGTGGCGAAGTCGATGGGCATCTCCACTGTCGCGGTCTACTCGGACGCGGACAGAGAGCTCCCGTTCGTGCGCGAAGCGGATGAGTCGGTGCGGTTAGGTCCCGCGCCCGCGAAGGAGAGCTACCTCAACGTCGCCGCCTTGCTTGCCGCGGCGAAGCAGACGCGCGCTCAGGCTGTCCACCCGGGCTACGGCTTCGTCTCCGAGAGCGCCGAATTCGCGCGCGCCTGCACCGACGCGGGCATCACTTTCGTCGGACCTCCGCCGGAAGCGATGACGCGGATGAAGGACAAGAGTCAGGCGCGCAGGTTGGTGATGGCGGCCGGCGTCCCCGTCGTTCCTGGCTCGGGCGACGTGGTGCCGGATGTCGAGTCCGCGGTGCGCGAAGCGGAGCAGATTGGCTATCCCGTGCTCTGCAAAGCGGCGGGCGGTGGTGGCGGCATTGGCATGGCCGCCGCGAAGGACCCAGCCGAGCTGGAGAAGGTGTTCCGCCAGTGCACGGATCGCGCGAAGGCCGCGTTTGGCCGCGAAGGCGTCTATCTCGAGCGCTACTTCCCGACGCCCCGTCACATCGAAGTTCAGATTCTGGGCGACACCCACGGGCAGATGATTCATTGCCTGGAGCGCGAGTGCTCAATCCAGCGCCGTCACCAGAAGGTCGTGGAGGAAGCGCCGTCTCCACTCTTCACCAACGGTCAGAACGCCGCGGTTCAAGCCAAGCTCTTCGATGCAGCGATCAGGGCCGCCAAGGCGTTTGGCTACGCGAACGCGGGCACCGTCGAGTTTCTCTACTCGGATGGCGACATTTTCTTTATAGAGATGAACGCGCGCCTTCAGGTCGAGCACCCGGTCACTGAGCTGACCACGGGGATTGATCTCATAGGCTGGCAGCTGCGAATCGCGAACGGCGAGAAGCTGACTGTGAAGCAAGAGGACGTGGTGCGCAAAGGCGCCGCGCTGGAGTTCCGCATCTACGCCGAGGATCCGGTGAAGTTCTTCCCTTCTCCGGGGCCTTTGAAAATCTACACGCCACCCTCAGGCGAGGGCGTGCGCTTGGACTCGGGCTACGAGCAGGGCTCCACCGTCACGCCTAACTACGATCCGATGATCGCCAAG
This sequence comes from Myxococcaceae bacterium, assembly GCA_052386435.1. Lineage (GTDB taxonomy): Bacteria > Myxococcota > Myxococcia > Myxococcales > Myxococcaceae > JBQTKE01. The sequence goes on along the minus strand of JBQTKE010000152.1, from coordinate 12,287 downwards.
TTGATCGTCAACGGCGCCACGCGAACTGAGGCGATCGAGCGTTCCGTGCGCGCGCTGGAGTCGTTCAGGATCGAAGGCATCAAGACCAACATCCCGCTGCACCTGCGCATCCTCGCGTCCGAGGCGTTCCGCACAGGCCAGCTCAACACCCGCTTTCTCGAGAACCACGCGAAGGCGTAACCGAAGGAGCAGTGCCGTATGGCGAACGTGGCAGCGCATATCACCGGAACGGTTTGGAAGATCGAGTGCAAGGTCGGACAGAAGGTCAACGCCGGCGACACCTTGGTCATCCTCGAGTCGATGAAGATGGAGATGCCGGTCGAGACGCAGGACGCAGGAACGGTGAAAGAGATCCGCTGCAAGGAGACCCAGGCCGTGAACGAAGGCGACGTGCTGGTCGTCCTGGGTTAACGGCTTGGCCGCATCAATCCAGAGCTGCAGCACCAAATGAAGCGCGGCTTCGAGCTGCTCACGCCCCGTGTCGAGATTCGAAAGTGAGGACGTGCGCGAAGGGAGGAAGGCGTTCTTGGAGAAACGCGCGCCCACCTTCACCGGACGTTGAGTTGAACTCGGACGCGGTTTCCGTTTATGAGTTCATGTTCGCGATGAACCACCGTGCCTCTTTCCAGATGCGAAGCCTTGCCGCCGCCGTTGCGACGCTGTGGCTCGCTCTGCCCTTGGGGGCGGTGCTGCACGCGGGACACGAACACCAGATCTGCGCGGAGCACGGTGTCCTCGAGGAGAAATCCACCGAGAAGGGCGGCGAGGGGCTGCGGCTCACCGCGGTCGTCGCGCTTTCGCACCAGGCGTGCGCGACGTTGGCGGCCTCTTCAAGGGTGCCCACGGACAACGCGCGGATCGAAGCCCCGGTTCCGTTCTGGATGGCCTTCGCGGTCGCTCCTGCTGAGCAGTCGCGTGATGCGAGCGCGCCGTTAACGCTGCTGTCCTTTGCACCCAATTCGTCACCGCCCCGCGCGTAGACGACGCTTCGCCGAAACGTCACGAGATTGAGCTGACCGCAGTCCTGGCTTCGGCTTCGTGCTGAGCGCGGGGTCAGAGATCTCAGTCGTAAAGGCGATCTGTTCGTGGCCGCGGCGAAGGACTGTTCCCGCGTGGGCGAAAGCCGCGCGGTGTCGCTCCGACGCTCAGACCGCTTCCCTCTCCTCTCCTGGACTTCTCTTATGTCGCTGTCGGCACATGGACGCTCACGCCCATCCTGGCTCTTCACACTGCTGTTCGCGCTCGAGACGGGTGCCCACGCCGTCGCGCCCATGCCGGCGCCCACATCCGCGGCGTCTTCCGCGCCGACACAGCTGTCTCCGCCGAGGTCACCACCCTCCGGCGTGGAGTCGCCCGCCGAAACGGTGAGCGTCCCAGAAGGCCCATCCGCAGCACCCGCATCGGTCGAAGAGGAACCCATTCTCTCGACGACGGTGCGGTCGCGCCGAGAGCAGGCACCGCGCGCTTCAAGTGACTTCATGCTCGACCGCGAGACGCTGACCGCGGCGCCGCACAAGACCACCGCGGACCTGCTTGGCTCCGCGCCCGGGGTCTACGTGAGCTCGCCCGAAGGCGAGGCGGTGGGGCACGAGATCTTTCTTCGCGGCTTCAACGCGGAGCATGGGCAGGACCTCGAGCTCAGCGCGGGCGCGTTGCCGGTGAACCAGCCTTCTCACCTCCACGGGCAAGGCTATTCGGACCTGGGCTTCATCCTCCCGGAAGCTGTTCGATCGATCCGAGTGACGGAAGGCGTCTACGACCCGCGCCAAGGCGACTTCGCGGTTGCGGGGAGCGTTCACTTTGATCTTGGCGTCGCCGAGCGCGGCATCCTCAGTAAGACCTCGTTCGGTTCCTTTGGACAGTTTCGGCAACTGCTGCTCTGGGCGCCGAAGGACGAACCTGAAGAGACCTTCGCCGCGGTGAGCTTCCAGCGCACGGACGGTTTCGGCGCGAACCGAGGCTCGCAGAGTGGAACCGCGCTGGGGCAGCTCGCCTTCGGCGGACCGCTGGAGACCAAGGGGCTGTTGCTGCTGAGCGCGCACGGCGCTCGCGGGAACCTCGCCGGCGTGTTGCGACGCGACGACGTCCAGGCGGGCAGGGTGGACTTCTACGGCAGCTATCCGGATCCCGGCGCGAGCTCGCAATCCGCGTTCAACAGTCGGTACGCGGCGGCGGTCACCTTGGAGCGATTGACCGACGCGGGCGCGAAAACGAAAGCCGCGCTCTGGGCACAGCTCATCGATTTTCGCGGACGCTTCGACTTCACCGGCTACCTCGAGCGCTCGCGGCAGAACCCCGACTGGGTGGGGCGCGGGGATCTCACCGAGCAAGCGAATCAAGACACGGGCCTCGGCTTGTCCCTCACTCACCGGCCTGCGCGCGTGCGCATGGGTGACTGGGGAAACGCGGGGTTCGAGTTGGGAGCGATCGCGCGCACCAACGGCATTGAGCAGAAGCAGTTCTTGCTCACAGCGCCACAGAACGAGACTTGGGACATCCGCACCGACGCGGCGATCCGCATGTCGGATCTGGGCGCGTACGTCGACGTTGACGCGCAGCTGGGTCGCTACCTCCACCTTCGAGGCGGTCTCCGCGCGGACGTCCTCTACGCGAACATGGACGACCGGCTGGGGAACTTCATCCCCAGCTTTCAGAGAGAGACGCACATCGTTGGGTACCGCCGCAGCGCGCTGGGGCTCGCGGTGGGCCCACGCGCGACGCTGGAGGTGACGCCGTGGACTTGGCTGACGCTGCTCGCGTCGTACGGCGAAGGGTACCGCTCCCCCCAGGCGCTCCAGTTGGAGGAAGGAGAGAACGCGCCCTACGCGAAGGTTCACGCGCTGGAAGCAGGCGCGCGGTTCAAGACGGATCGCTCGGCGCTGACGGTGGCGGCGTACCGAACGACGCTCTCCACGGATCTCGCGTTTGATCCAGGCGAAGCGAGTCTCACCCGCGTCGGCCCCACCTTGAGACAGGGCGTGGCGGCTCACTTGGTGACGCGGCCGTGGGATTGGCTGCTCGGATCATTCTCCGCGACCTACGTTCACGCGACGTTGACTTCGCCACCGGCGGCGACGGTGGACAACCCCAATCCTCCGTTTCAGCTCGGGCAGCTGTTGCCCTACGTGCCTCCTCTCGTCTTGCGCGGAGACCTTGGAACGGAGCACTCCATCCGTGTCGCGGATTCGCCGCTCAAGCTTCGAGCGGGGATCGGTGGCAGCTACCTCTCGTCACGTCCTCTTCCGTATGCGCAGTTCGCGGCTCCGTTCTTCCTGCTCGACGCTTCTGCCTCTGCGCGCTGGCGCTGGGTCGAGCTCTCGGTGGAGGTCTTCAACGTCCTCAACAGCCGCTACGCCGCCAGTGAGTATTCGTTTGTCTCCGACTGGAACAACCGCGAAGCGCCATCGCTCATCCCCGCCCGTCACTTCTCGGCCGGCGCGCCCAGGACTGTGGTCGGGTCGCTCACGCTGCATTTCTGAAAGGCACTCCCATGACACCTCTCCTCAGCACCGAGAACAGTGGTCGGGTCGCTCACGCTGCATTTCTGAAGGGCACTCCCAGGACACCTCTCCTCCGAAGCCGTGGGCGGCTCTCTCCCGCATCAGGTCTGGCAGGCGCTGCCGTGAAGGCTCTCGTTCTCCTCTTGTTGGCCGGCTGCGGCAACACTGGGCAGTCAGAGCTCACGTATCCGGTGAGCGCGCGCGGCGAGGCGCCTGTTTCGTTCGCCGTGGGTGCTTGGACTGTGCGGCTGGGCAAGGCTCAGCTCGCTTTCGGTCCAGCCTATTTCTGCGCCACCGCCGCGGCGTCATCGGATCTCTGTCGCAGCGCGATCTCGGAGGTCGCGCGCACGGAGGTCATTGACGCGCTAAATCCGGAGCCGCAGCCGCTGGGAGATGCGTTCGGTGCCACCGGCGCCATCCGATCCGCGACGTACGATCTGGGAATCAGCTGGTTCAACACTCAGCGCGAGCCCCGACCGTCGAAGCTGCCAAGCTCGGTGTTGCTGGAAGGGACCGCGACCCAGGGCTCTCGAGTGGTTGCGTTCACCGCCGCGGTCGATGTCGTCCCGAAGTTTCAGGGGACCCGAGCAGTGCAGGGGTCGCGGGTCGACGCCGACCTTCAGCCCGGCATCGCTCTGCAGCTCGAAGCGCGTCCCAGCGCCTGGCTCAACGGCGTGGACTTCACCGCGCTCTCCGCGACGAGCGACGCCGTGACGATTGCGCCCGGCTCGCCCACGGCTGACACGCTCGTCTTCAACCTCACCGTCTCTTCACCGCTGTCCTTCAACTGGAGTCAGGAGTCACTATGAAAAAGTCCCTGTTGGCTGTGCTGGTTGGTCTCACCTTTGGCTGCGGCGGCGGATCGAAGGGGAAGGTCCAAGTGTTCGTGGAACCGGAAGAGACGATCCCCGAGGGATTGCAGCCCGGAACGGACCCGGAGAACGTTCAGGACGGGTGGACCATTGAATATGAAAAGTTCCTCGTCGCGATTGGGAATGTGCGGGCCGCGCAGTCGGCTGTGGCGGGCTCCGCGGTGAGCGATCCCAAGACGTGGATCGTGGATCTCATGAACGTCCCAGCGGGTGGTTTTGTCATCACCACCTTCGACAACTTGGAGGCGACGCGTTGGGACCGGGTGGGCTTTGATCTTCCCAGGGCGAGCGCGGGATCCGGCAAGGCCACGGGACTCTCTGATGCGGACTACGCCCTGATGGTGGACAACGGCTACAACGTGTTTGTGCGCGGCAAGGCGACCAAGTCGGACGGTCAATCGTGCAAGCCGGACGCCCCGGCGGACTGCGTTCCCCGTCCGGAGGTCGTCTTCACCTTTCCTTTGAAAGCGGCGACGTCCTTCGATGACTGCGCCTCGGCGACCGGAGAGACGGGCTTCGCCGTGCCCAGTGGAGGAACGGTACAGGTGAAGCCGACGATTCATGGCGATCACTGGTTCTTCACCAACCTCACCCAGGGCGTTGAGCGCACCGAGCGTAAGGCGCAGTGGTTGGCGGACTGTGACCTCAACCGCAATGGAGAGGTGACGGCGGAAGAGCTGCGCGCGGTCCACGCTTCGCAACTGCTCACCGACAGCAAGGGCTACGGCCTCTCCGGCGCGATCAGCCCGATCGTCTCTGTCTACGACTACGTCGAGGTGCAGGCGCGGACGCTGGGCGACTATCAGGGAGAAGGAGAGTGCCAGACGCGCGCGGTGCTTCCCTGAAGACTCGCGGGGCAGCGCAACCGGGGAGGCGCCTGCGCAGCTCCTCTCCGCTGCATGGCGCGGGCCTCACGCAGCGGATACTCAGCTCCGATCGATAGAGCGTCGACAACGCTCAAGAAGGGGCCGCTCAGGTGCATGCGCGGCGTCCACGAACAGGGGCACGCTACGCGCCGCCGAAGAGCTCGGACATCTTCAGGCGCAGCGCCGAGGCGATCTTGTAGAGCGAGGAGATCGACGCTGACGATTCGGCGCGTTCAATCTGAGACAACAGTGAAACAGACAGATCCGTCCGCCGCGCCAATTGTTTCAACGTCAGCTCTTGGTTCTTCCGTGCATCGCGAATCACGCGGCCGATGGCGCGGTGGAGATCCGCTTCCGGATCTTTCGACAGCCCCTTGCGCGCGAGCGCGTTGCGCACAGTCGCCAAGAACACCGGCGGGTCGAGCGGCTTCTTCACGTAGTCGGAAGCTTGGCCTCTGAGCGACGCCACCGCGGTGTCGACGTTCGGATACGCGGTGGCGACAATCACCGCGATGTCCGAGTCGATCTTCCGGATCTGCTCGAGCACTTCGGTGCCGCTCATCTGCGGCATCATCATGTCGAGCACGACCAGGTGGTAATCGTCCTGTCGCAGCGTTTCGACGGCACGCGTGGGATCCGACAGCGTCGTGACCTCGTAACCCTCCTTGCTCAGGATGAGTTTGAGGTAGTCGCAGTTGTCCTGTTCGTCGTCGACAACCAGGATGCGAATCTGCACGTGTCCTCCCTGAAACTGCCGGGTCGCGGCGATACGTACCCGCTACAGCGATGCTTCTCAAGAAGAGAACTTCTTAATTTGATGTTTGTGCGCGCTTGTTTGCTTCGTACGCCTCTAAAAGCTGTCTCACCGCAGGGGCTGAATCATCGCTGGGCGCTAATTCGAGAAATTTCCGGTAGTGCAGTGCGCCCTTTTCTCCGTCGTGAAGACTCGCATACGCGCTCCCGAGAAGTTTGTGACAACGCGGGAATGACGGATTGGCGTCGATACATTTTCGAAGCACCAACACAGCTTTATCTGGCTGACCGCGCTTAATCAGCGACGAGCCGTCGTCCGCTAACCGCTCCACCACGCGGTCTGGAGTCGGCTTGGCGGTCGGCGGCGGCAGTCGCTCTGGCGGCTTCTCAGGAGCAGGCGCCCGACGAGCAAGCAGCTTGCGTTCCTTCGCCCGCGCGCTCTCCAGTCGGGCGACGACCGCCTGGTACTGCGCGGCAAAGGCGACGGTGGCTTTGGAGGTTTCTAGCAGCTCGGTCGCTTCGTCCAAGCGATTGGCGGCGATGAGCTTGTCCGCGGCCGGCAGGCTCTGCTTGGCGGCGATCTCTGTCTCCGCTTGAACCAGCAGCGCGGCGCCTTCTTTGCTCAGCGCGGAGGACGCTCGCAACGACTCCAAAATGTCTTTCGCCTTCTCAAATTTTTTCACCGCGAGCGCGTCTCGAGCCACGCGCAGCTTGGCGCTCTGGTCCACGTTTCCTGGCGCCTGAGCCGCGGTGGCGGGCTTGATGGGTGGGGCCGCGGGCGGAGGCGTCAGGTTGGCAACCTCAGGCCTTTCCGTTCCGCCGCCGAGCTTGGGTAAGATCGACATCAGCACGGCCACGCCACCGCCGATAACAATCGCGGTCAGCACCAACGCGGGTGCTTTGGAACGTCGCGGAGGTGGATCTTCTTCGGGTGGCGCGAAGCGGAAGGTGGCGCCAGGGCCGACGAAGCGCAGGCGGACGTGGCCCAGCTCAATCACGTCTCCGTCTTGCAGCGCACTTTGCGCGTAGCTCTCGGAGTTGACCGTGAGCCCGTTGGCGGAGTCCAAGTCCAAGATGCGCCAGTCACCTTCGCTGTCGCGGTGAATCCGAGCGTGGACGCGCGAGAGCGAGCGGTGGTCCAGGCAGATGTCGTTCTCATCGGTGCGCCCAATCCTCAGGTCGGTGCGGCTGAGCATGAACTCGCGTCCGGCCAATGGCGTGTTGAGGGCGATGAGTCTCGGCGCGGACGAGGGGTCGAGGTCTTCGGCCGGACCGACCGGCTCTGATGCGGAAGCGCCGACCTGTCGAATCACCGCGGTGCTCTGGTGCTTCATCAACTCGCCCAGCGCTTGCTGCGACGGCACGGTGGGAACGTCGGCTCCGGTGCGGAGCGCGGTATTCTCGGTCGTCGGCCGCTGGCCCTCGGGAAGCGGCGGCGGGAAGCTGGCTTCGGGGATGGTCAGCGTGTGCGCAGGCGGCGGGTGCTCACCACTCACGGGTGGCGCGGGCGGAGGTGAAGCAGAGACCGCGGCGTCGCTCTGGATCGCCAGATCGTAGTCGCCAATCTGGATGAGATCGCCGTCGCGGATAGGAACCTGTCCGGAGATCTTCTCGCCGTTGATCTTGATCCCGTTGTAGCTGCCGAGATCTTCGACCATCACCGAGCCGTTGTTCCGCAGGAGGCGCGCGTGGCGGCGCGACACATTCCGCTCGGTTAAGCGGATGGTATTGCCCTCCTGACGACCGATCGTGATCTCTTCGCGGACGAAGGGCACGACCGTCTTGCGACCCTCATCGTCTTCGATGATCAGCTTGAGCAAACTTTTGACTCCGCGGACCCCAAAGTCATAGCAGACGGCTCTCTGCCCTAACAATGAGATCCCCTGTGAACCACAGGGGTTTTCACCGGCCTGGCCCCTTGCAAGGTGACCCGTTCCGGCCTGTTGCGTCGAACTCTGCTATGCCGGGGGCGTGAGTCACCCCCTCACGCTGCGGACCGAAGCCGGCGACGAGCTGGTGGAGCTGGAAGAGTTCGAGGCCCGCGCCCGCAGAGGCGAGCTTTCTCCTCAGTGTTTGGTCTGTTTCCCCGCGGTCACCGGCGACCATTTCGTTCCCGCTTGCGAGCTTCAGATCTTCAAGGCGCTCCATCAGCCGCGCCGCGCCTACTTCGCGCGTGCATTCGCCCTGGATCGCTTCCCCTGGATTACCTCCACGCTCATTCTGGTGAACCTGTGCGTCTATGTGATCTCGGTCGAGGACGGTCCTCTTGATTTGGATGGGATGGTGCACTTCGGCGCCAAGGTGCGACCCCTTATCATCGACCTGGGTGAGATCTGGCGGCTCCTCAGCGCGAACTTTCTGCACCGCGACGCGCTCCACATTGGTCTCAACATGTTCGTCCTCTTCAACGTGGGCGGGTTGTTGGAGAACGCGTACCGACCGCTGGATTACTTGTGGCTGCTGCTTTTCACCGGGCTGGTGACCATGGCAGTTTCGCTCGGGCTTTCGGATGCGGTGAGTTTGGGCGCCTCCGGAATGGTCTTTGGCTGTCTGGGCGGCGTCGTGGTGTTCGGGCTCAAGTACCGATCGATTCTCCCGTCGTTCTATCGACGCATCTTGAGTGAGGCGGCGATCCCCACGGTGCTGGTGTTTATGTGGATCGGTCTCACGTCAGTGGGCGTGGACAACGCGGCGCACGCGGGAGGGTTGATCGCGGGAGTGCTCTCCGCGCCGTTTCTGCGGCCTAAGCTGTTGGCGGACGCGCCATCACGTTGGTCACCGGCGCTGCGGGCGTTGCCGTCCGCGCTGGTGTTGGCGTTCGTCGTGTTGGGGCAGCCGGTGTTGGGAAGCCATCTCCCGATCACAGTCACGCAGCGAGACGACGAATACGGCCTGTCGGTACCGATGCCGCGCGGTTGGTGGAAGGGGACGGACAAGGTTGGACAGCTCGCGTTTCACAACGGGCTGCCTGGACTGGGGCGCGCGGCGTTCTATGGAGGAGCAGTTTTTCTGGACGGGCCTCCGGACGTCGCGGAGCAAGCAAAGCGCTACATCGATGAAGGGCTGATTCCTTCCGCGCTCGGCCCGGAGGTGTTGGCGGTGCGGCGCGACGCGCCGAAGGCGGCGACGGTGGGCGAGCATCAGGCGCTGATGGTGCGGGCCTCGTACGACGAGCCGTCGGGGAAGACGGAGCTCGTCGCTTACTTCGTGCCCCGCGGCGAGCTCGTCTATCAATTGGTGTTCACGTATCCGGCGGACTACCGGCGCTACGCCAAGGTGGTTGACCGGATGGTCGCGGCGACGAAGCTGGAGGAGCCACGGCTGTTGCGCGAGGCGCGGGCGCGGGCCTTGCTTTTTCCGCACTCGAGCTTGTCGCAAGCGCGGCTCGGCGAATCATTGCGGAGCTTCGGTGAGCCCTCGGCCGCTGCGGAGGCGCTGCGTGCGGCGGTGAACGCGGAGCCTGCTTCACCGCTCTACCGGACGCAGCTGGCGCTCTCTCTGCTTGAAGCGGGGCAAGTCGATGAGGCGTGCGAGTCCTCGCGCGCGGCCGTGCTCTACGCGCCACAGGATCCCGGCGCGCTTGAAGCGGACGCGCGATGCGAGCTGGCGAAGGGGAATCCAGCACAGGCTTTGCGCCGACTGCAGCAGGCGCGGGGAGCGTTGCCGCAGGATGCTCGGCTCAAGCGGGTGGAGCGGGCGCTGCAGGCCGCGGTGGATCGCGGCGCGGCGGAGCAGGAGCGGACGAAACAGCGGCGTTAGCCTGAAAGGATCGCGGCAACGCGTCACCGGCTGTGGATCTTCCGCGACCGCGAAGACGAGACTCGCGCCGTGGAGCTTGAGCGGGCGCAGCAACGGCGCTAGAGCTTTCGCCCGTGAAAACGATCCTGCTCTCGTTTCTGGTTCTGTTCTCCGGTGCGGCCTTTGCTCAGGACACTGCGAAGGAGATCTCTCAGAAGAGTCGCGAGCGCGGATCCCTCAATCTGCTCGGCCTTACCGTGGAGCTGAAGCTGAGCACCACCGCGAAGGATGGGACGACCAAGGAGCAGGTGCTCACGTCGTCCGCGAAGAAGATCGACGGGAGGGACCATTCGATCGCGCGCTTCTCCCAGCCCACGGGCGTCGCCGGCGTGGCGGTGCTGACAGTGGCGGGGAAGGGTGACGACGCGGCGGAGATCTCGCTCTTCCTCCCCAAGCTCAAGCGCGTCCGCAAGGTGGCGAAGACCCAGCGCGGTCAGTCCTTCATGGACACGGATTTCAGCTACGCGGATCTGGGGGGAACGGGCGACACGCCGGATTCGAGTCTCAAGCGCATTGGCGATCAGAAGATCGATGGACGCGAAGTGTTCGTGCTCACGGGCACCGCGGGACCGGATTCTCCTTACGGGGAGGTGACGGTCTTCGTCGACAAAGAGACCTACGTTCCGTTGCGCGGTGACTACAAAGACAAGGCCGGCAAGCCCTACAAGCTCTACAGATCGATCAAGCTGAAGAAGTTCAAGGAGCGGACTATCGCAGCCACGTCGGTCATGGAGAACCTGCAGACCGGTTCGAAGACGCAGGTGGAAGTGCTCAAGCTGGAGGAGTCGAAGTGGGGAGATGAGGCGTTCACCGAACGCGCATTGGAGCGCGGGTGACGCTGCGCCTGCTTCTGCTCTCGCTGCTCGCCGCGCCGGCTGGAGCGCAAGAGATTGAAGAGTTTGAACCGGCTCCCACGTCTTCGGCTGCCACGTTCGAAGCCGCTCCTTCCGCTCCGATCACGCGCGTCTACGGTGAGGGTCGGCTGCTGACCGCGCTGGACACGTCGTTTGATTCCCCAGAGGTCAGCACCCTGGCGGAGCGCATCTTTGAAGTTCGAGGGCGCCTTAAGCTTGGCGCGGACGTGAAGTTGTCAGAGCGGCTTCGGGTGATGGTGGAAGGTCGCGCGTTCTGGCGTGTCACCACGCAGCGAGGCTTCGAACGCTCGAAGGGAACCTTCGACCCGTACTTGGGTGAAACATTTGTCGACATCTATTCGTCGTGGGTCGACCTGCGCGTGGGCAGCCAAGTCCTGTCGTTCGGCGCCAACCCCGCGCTCGCCCCCGCGGATGCGTTGAACCCGCGTGATCTGCGTGAAGGGTTTCTGCTCTCGGAACCAGAGGACGCGAAGCTGCCGGTCCTTGCCGTCCGAGCATTGGGAACAGTGGGCAAGGTTCAATGGACGGCGGTCTATGCGCCGTTCTTCATACCTCACCGCTACGACGTGTTCGGACAAGACCAAGCGCTGCTGCAACCGTCGCTCGGTGTTGTCGCGGCGCTCCCTTCGCAGCTGCAGCCGTCGATTGAAGACGAGCTTCAGCCGCACTTGCTGGAGACAGAGCGGCCCGCGGGATTTGGTTGGTTCGGTGACGTGGGTCTGCGCGCGACGACCCAGGCGGGGAAGGTCACGCTGGGTGCGTCTTGGAACTGGATGAACGAGAAGCTGCCGCAGGTCACGATCGACCCGGAATTGGCGCAGGTGCTGGCCGAGCGTCAGGCGGGACGAGAAGACCTGGCGGGCCTGGTCTCACTGCGGCAGCGCGCGGAAGCAGGGGAGCCGCTGGTGCGAGGGCGATACCAGAGGCAGCACATTCTCTCTCTCGAGGGCGCGTTTCTGCTCGGACCGACTCAGGTCGATCTGGATCTATCGTATTCGCCGCTGCAGACGTTCTACGACGTGCGCGGAAGGCCCGCGCGCAAGAAGTCGGTGACGTGGGTGGTCGGGCTGACGCAAGCGGAGGACTCGAAGCTCCTCTACAGCGTCTCGTATTTGGGGATCGCGATTCCCGGCACGCGCGCGGATGAGCTGTTGGCGCTTGTTGAGCCGGCCACGGCACAAGGCGCGCCTCGCACCGCGTTCCTTCATCTGTTCGTCGGAAACATCGCGTACGCGTTCCTCAATGGAAAGCTGGAGATCTCCGCGCGTGCGGCCTTCGAACCCATTCAGCGCTCTTACGCGTTCGCACCGCAGGTCGCGTACAAGCCGGTCGACACGCTCAAGATCTTCGCGGGCACGGAATTGCTGCAGGGACCTTCACTCAGCCCTTTCGGTTACTTCGATCGCAACGATCAAGTGGTCGTCGGAGTGAGCGGGCGATTTTTCTAACTGCGGGACACCGAACAGGGCATCCCATCCCCTCTCGGGCGTTGCACTCGGGAGGGCGAGGAAACGCTTGAGCTGGCAGCTCGCTCCAATGCCGGCGGCCTGCGTCGAAATTCTGAGGAAGCTGGGGCAGGCGCTAGGGGTGCACGAACGTGGGCGGCACCAAGGCGTTGGGGAT
>JBQTKE010000151.1:0-10953 GCA_052386435.1 Myxococcaceae bacterium | reverse complement strand
GGACTGCCCTGTCCTGTTCCCGCGAGTGAGGCGAGCCGATTGGCTCAGGCTGCTCGGCCGAGCACGGTGGGCCAGAAGGTGATGGTTCAGGTGCTGCTGTTTGGAGCGGATCCAGAGGCGGCGAAGGCGGTCGCTTCGGAAGTGGAGAGCCGGAAGGGGAAGGTGAAGCGGGAGCTGCCGACTGCCCGCGCGGTGATCGCTCAGCTTCCTCCGGAGGCGTTCTCCGCAATCGCGGCGCTTCCCAGTGTCGCGGCGATTGAGAGGTACACGCCCTCCCTCGGTTTGACGAGCGGGGTCAGGATGAAGGACGGGAAGTAGACAGCAAGAACTGCAAAAGACGCGCTTCGTTGTCGTCTTCCCATTTTCTCGACCCGGTTCGCGCGCGTTTTCGCACGACCGTGGCCGGTTTCGTTTCTCGCGCCTACTTACGCGGTTCGCTGGCGCTCGGCCATGGCCAGGCCGGCTTTGGCGAGGGCTTTGAGCGGTTCCAACGACTCAGTCGCTGATGCGCTTTGCTGCTCTTTGAGCAGCGGGTTTTGGAAGACGAGCTTCACCAGGGAGCTGCTGGAGAGCTCTTCCAGGTGGTGCTCCCACTTCGTCAGTCTCACCACTCCGTGACCTTCGGTGGGGAGCAGGGCCAGGCCTTCTTCTCCCCTCAGCTTCAGGTGACGGGTCAGGTCCTGCAGCGCATGAACGGCCAGGGCTCGCTCTCTCGACGGGAGCGAACGGAACCAACGGATCTCGTCTCCCGCCAAGTGCTGCGCTCGGCCGTTCACCACGACCCAGGCTTGGCGGTTGTCCAGCACGGCCTGTACTCGGTTCTGCTGCGGATCCCAGAGCTGCTGGCTGAGGTTCAACAGCTGCTCTTGGTGCCCGCTCTTCAGGTGGTGTGCCTGCCGGTGGCGGCGCCAGAGGCGGCGACCTTCGGTGTGGGAGGATTCTTCGCTCTCAAAGACTTCGAATCCTCTGGGTGTCTCGATGACGCGGCGACGGAACAACAGGTCCAGGCGCGAACCGTCGGGCTGTTGTGCGCGCTGCTCACAGCGCTCCAACATTCCGGTCTCGTCGAAGTAGAGTTGCGCGTCTTGTTCGAAGCCGGTGCGGGTCACGCGTTCGCTGACTTCTCTTCCGGTCGCGGTGCGCTCGATGATGGTCAGCTCGTCGCCGTCGTAGTCGCTGGATCGGTAGCGGTTTCCGAATTGTCTTTCGGAGCGCCAGTGGCGTTTGCCGTCGTGCTCGTTGAGCGTCACTCGGTAGCCGCGCTGCGCCCAGATTCGGGTGGCAAAGGTTCGCTCTTCTTCGCCTTCGAGGCGGCGGCGTTCCACCTTCTCCACGGCGTGCAGCGGTTCTCCCGCGGAGAAGGGTTCGAAGGTGTCCAGGGCCGGCAGCGGCGCGTCCATCGCGAAGCGTTCGGTCAGCGCGACGCGCTCTTTGCCTTCTTGTCTAAACAGGCGGTAGACGTACGCATCGCCTTCGTCGACGTAGGCGTGCTCAAGGATAAAGCCTTGGTGGCCCTCAGTGATGGGCGCGAAGACGAGGACGGGCTCTTCCTTCCAGCGCTCTTGGCGCGAGAGTTTCTGTCCGCCCAAAACTGAGACGAGGTTGCGGCGCACCACGCGGCCGTGACGCCATTCGGTGTGCGTGTGCTCCCAGCGTCCAGTGGTGCGGAGCGCGAACTCATGAACGACGACCCGGCCGGTGGCATCGCGGCGGACCCATTCGAGGGTGGTGGAGTCGCCTTGGTGCTCGACGCTGACGGTCACTCGTTCTCGTGCACCGCGGCGAACTTTGTTCTCCAGGAGCGTCACCGCGCGCTTCACCGTGCGGTCGATTTCGAGACCCGCATCAATTGCCGCAGTGCGCAGTCGAAGGAGCGGTTCGGGCCCGACCTTCACCTCTTGGAGAGCGGCTCTGGCACCCAGGTCTGAGTGGTCATTCCGGGCCGAGCGACCACGGAAAGAGGGAGTCGGTCTGCGACTTTCCTCCTGCCGATCTCGTAGCTTGGCGATGTGCATGGACCGTGGCTCCCCTCGACCGACTGACTCAGCAAAGACCGCGCCTCCCGCCACATCCGGCTAACCCCGCGAGTCGCCAGAAACGTGTGGGTGACCTGACACGGATTGGTGCATCCAGGCGTGCCCAACGAACGCTCCACCTGGCGAAACCGCTGGCGAAACCGCTGGCGAAACCGCTGGGGCAAACGCACCGGCGGTAAACGACCGCACCAAGGTTGAAGGCCCGGCCCCGAACCGCTAAGGCCCCGTCTTAATGTGCGTCACGAACCAACAGTCGCTGGAGCTATTGCTGACCAGCAATGTACAAATGGCTGAACCGAAGGAGCCAGAAGCTCCTTCAAGTGGGAGCGTTTCAAATTGCGCCTGCGGTTCTCCCCACTTCCGAAGCCTCCATTCGGGGTAGAACGGAACGGAAATACCAACTGAAGAGCCGGATGCGGGAAAATCGCACGTCCGGTCCTGAAAGGAGCGCGAGTGGGAAACGACTCGCGTTTATTTAATGAACTCCGTGGGCGCCATGACGCTGCTGGGAAAGGAAGTCCGCCGCTTCCTGCGCGTCCCCGGGCAGACCCTGCTCTCTCCGCTGATCAGCACCACGCTCTACTTCCTGGTCTTCGGTTACTCCGTCGGCGGCCGCGTCCAAGAGATCCACGGTCAACCCTATCTCGCGTTCATCGTTCCCGGATTGGTGTTCCTGGGAATGGCCAACAACGCGTTTCTGAATTCGAGCTCGTCGTTCTTCATCACCAAGATCCAAGGGACGGTCGTGGATCTGTTGGTGGCTCCATTGGGTCCTCTTGAGCTGCTCTTCGGCTTCGTCACCGGTGCGATCGTTCGCGGTGTGATGGTTGGCGTGCTCACCTACGCGGTCGCGTGCTTCTTCACCGGCTTTCTTCTCAAGCACCTGTTGATCACCTTGGCGCTGCTGGCGTTGGTCGCGTACGTGTTCGCGGTGTTGGGCGTGCTCGCGGGCGTCTGGGCGGAGAAGTTTGAGCAGATCAACTTCTTCCCCACGTTCGTGATGCTGCCGCTGACGTTTCTGTCCGGCACCTTCTATTCGGTGGATGCGCTGCCCGAGCCGTGGCGCACCGTCAGCCTGTTCAACCCGATGGTCTACATGGTGGATGGACTGCGTTACGGAATTCTGGGCGCGCACGTGACGTCCGCCGTCGTGGGCGGGGTGATGTTGGTGGCAGTGGCGATCGTCTCCACCGGTGTCGCGTATGCGATGCTGCGCACCGGCTACAAGCTCAAGGCCTGAACCCAAGACATGGCCGTCGCCTTCGGTTCCTACCAGCTCGTCCGGCGGCTCGCGCGCAGCGGGATGGGACAGGTGTTCCTGGCGAGAGACCCTGCCAAGCAGCGCCTCGTCGTCATCAAGCGCTTGTCGCCGGAGCTGACCAGGACCGCCGCGTTCGTGAAGATGTTCTCCACGGAGGCGAAGCTGGTGCAACGGCTGGATCACCCGCGCATCGTTCACCTCTATGAACAGGGCGAGGCGAGCGGGCATCCGTATCTGGTGCTCGAATACATCGCGGGCGCGGATTTGAAGGCGCTGCTCGGTCGCGCCGCGGAGATGAATAGGCCGCTGGGCTTCCCCGCGATTTGCCGCGTCGTCGCCGACGCCGCCGCCGGATTGGATGCCGCGCACCACGCGACGGGTAAAGACGGCGAGCCGCTCGGCCTCGTTCACCGCGATGTCTCGCCCGCGAATCTGCTCGTCGGTTTTGATGGCGCCACGCGCATCACCGACTTCGGCATCGCGAAGGTGCTCGATGACGAAGGCACTGAGAGCGGCATCGTGAAGGGCAAGTATCCCTATATGTCGCCGGAACAGGCGGACTTCAAGAAGCTGGACCACCGCTCCGACGTGTTCTCACTGGGCATTGTCCTCTGGGAGCTGCTGACGCGACGCCGGCTCTTCAAAGGAGACACGGATCTCCAGAGCCTGCAGCTGGTGCGCGATTGCCAGGTCCCCTCGCCTTCCAAGCTGCAACCCGCGATCCCTGCGGGCGTGGAGAAGGTCGCGATGCGCGCGTTGAGCAAAGAGCCGCGCAAACGGTTCTCCGATGCGGGAGCGATGGCGGAAGCGCTGGAGGAGTTGGCGCGGTCGGAAGGATTGAGAATCACGCGAGCAGACCTGGGCACCACGGTGCGCGCGCTCTTTCCGGACAGATCGGTGCTCTCGTACGACGCGGCGGGATTGGATGAGCTGCCGCCGGAGCTGTCGTTGGATGCGGAGTCCGCGCCGCCCGCGCCGGTCGTCGTCGAACCGGATGCGTCGCTCAAGCCGACGCCGCCGCGCCGTTACGCGCACGTACGCAAGCCGAACGAGGGGCCTGGCGTCACCGAAGCGGTCGATGACAACTCACGTCGGCCACTGTGGATCGCATTGACCGCGCTCGCGCTCGTGGCGATCGCCTGGGTCGTAGGCTCGCGCTACCGCGGCGCCTCGCATTCGGAGCATCCGACCGCAGCCGGCGTCACGGTGCTGCTGACGTCCGAGCCTTCAGGCGCCGAGGTTCGCCTCGACGACGTGCGAATTGGTCGAACGCCGTTGGAGTACGCGGTGGGCAGCGACGCGCCGCCGGTGAGCGTGCAGTTTTCGCTGGAGGGCTACGTGACGAAGCAGGTGGATGTCTCCGGGAAGAACGCGCCCAGGTTGAAAGTGCGCCTTCCACGTCCCCCGCGATGACCGCGTCTTGCCGCGAACGGGTCAGGCTGGAACACGACGGAGAGAGGTATTAGCTTCGAGACCAATGCGTGCCTCACTCCACCGCTACACTTGGATCCAGTACCTGGCTCTCGAAGAATCGAGCACGGTCAAGCACGAGTTTTTCGAGGGAGAGATCTACGCGATGGCCGGCGGAACGCCTGCCCACTCGGCGCTGAGTCTCGCCGTCGGAAGCGAGCTTCGGGCTCAGCTCAAAGGCAAGCCTTGTCGCGCCTACAATTCGGATTTGCGAATCCGCGTCGCCGCCACCGGCCTGGGAACGTACCCTGATGTCAGCGTTGTCTGCGGTGATCTGGAGCATGACAGCGAGCGGCTCCGCGGAGCGGTGGCCGTCACCAATCCCACGCTCATCGTTGAGGTCTCGAGCGCGTCCACTGAGTCCTATGACCGTGGGACGAAGTTCGACAATTACCGCCAGATCCCCAGCCTTCGGGAGTACGTCATCGTTTCCCACCGGGAACGACTGATCGAGGTCTTTCGGCGAGAGGAGCAGGACTGGATCCGAACCGAGGCACACGTCGGAGGAGCCATCAGCCTCGAGTCCATCGACTGCGTGCTCACCGTTGCCGCGATCTACGAAGGGATTGAGCTCGAACAGTAAGGTCGCTGAAGCTGTCGGCAGGCGAGAAGCCGAAGGACGATCCGGCCAACCGCTTCGACTTGGCAAGCTGCGGCGCTCCTCAGATCTCTTCGACACCGGAGCGCGCGCTCAGCCGGATCTGATCACCCCAGACCGGCAGGCGGCCCGCACGCCTCTCAGGAGAAGCCGAGCTTTTCTGGAACGCCCAGGGCTTGGAAGAGTTTGGAGCTTGCGATAGCGGCCTTGGCATCGACGGCGAGCTGCACCGCGCGGGAGGTCGCTGTAACGCCGGCGCGGCTCACGTCAAGGTACTTCGCCTGCGCAGTGCCGGCCGGCCCCAGGCCGTTGAGCGCCGCGGAGAGTGGAACGAGGGCTGCTTTCAGAATGAAGTCCGGGCCCAACCCGCTGGCTCCCTTGGTGGCGCCGACAGCGGTCTGCCACGCCGCGGAATCGCCGAAGCTGCCGACAAGGTCAACCACCGGCGGTGCTCCGAGATCGGCAAGCTTCCGGTTGACAGCAGCGATCTTCGTTCGCACGACGCTGAGCGCCGCGTTCGTCTGGTCCACACGGCTGAGGACCAGCTTCCGGCTCCCCTCCTTGCCGGCGTTGAAGTCGGCGATCGCTTTGCGGGTCTCCGCGGCGTTGTCGGTCGCGGCTTGGGTGGCCGTCTGCGCCGCTTCGAGGTTTGCTTGGACCGCCTTCCACTTCTCGGCGTCCTCGAACAATTTGCGAAACGCGCGGTCGGTGCGGGCGAGATCTTGGATGATGCGGGGTCGAAGCGATTCAACCGAAGTCTGTTGCTTGCTGGGTGCCGACTCTCGAACAGCCTGCGCCATCGCACTCACCACGCTGAGTGATTCGGCCACATCGTTGCCTGGGTCCGCACGGTGAAGCGCCGCGACTCTGGCCAGACCAGTCGACGTGCACGCGGAGACGGCGAGCCGCCTGTCCTGGTCCAGGTTCACGTTGGCCAGCTCCGCTACCGCCCTTTGCGTCTCTGGAGAGATTTCTCCGCCGCCGGGAACGGAAACCGGCCTGCCTGAACCGGGCGGGACTCGTACGATCGGGATCCCATTGCAGTGGGCGAAGACGTCCCTTACATCCGCCGCGATCTGAGCGTTCGGAACGCCTGACAGGTTGGGAATGTGTCCAGCTGCGTTGTCCGCCACCCCGCAGCCTGTGAGAAATGTCGCGCCAACGGTGGAGACCGCGAGAGTGCCGGCGGTCGCGCGGCGTTTCAAATCGGGAAGCTTTGGAAGGTGCACGTCAGGCTTATCCGCTGCGGTTGAGCCAAGGTTTCTTTGTTAAAAAACTTCACCAGGACGACTGAAGATCTGTCGATCAATCGAGGTGTGGTTACCGCGGTACGATCAAGTTGAAGGTGGAGCGAAGTGGCTCCACCGGCTCCCGGCTCAGCAGCGCCTCAAGCAGGTCACCGTAGAGTGCCAGGCCGGCCATCTCAGTCCCATGGCCTTCATGGTCGTCCGTGCGCCATTCCCGATTGTAGGCATGCACGTCCTGCTCCGATAAGGCAGCCGAGAGCAGCGGGTGACCGCGGTTGACGCTACCTGACCCGGCCACCTGTCCCCGCCCCAGGTGACCTCCGGCGTTGCGATCGGAGCGATCTGCCCCGAAACCGACGCCCCGACGCCCCCCCGACCCCCTGCGCTGACAACTTCTATTTCTCACTTTCCGATAACAGTGGAACCCGTCGGAGCAGACATGACCGAACCACTGCGAAGAGCGCCCCCCCCTCCGCCGCCGCCTCCCCCCCAGATGGCACGACTCTTTAATCCGACCCTGCCATCCCCCGATGCGGCGACGGACAAAGTCAACGTCCCGAAAGTGGCGGTCATCGATACCTTCGCGCGAAGACCCAGTGGGGACCTCCCCCATGGGGTGGCGGTGGCCAACGTCTTGGAAGCCAACCCTGCCGTCGAGGCGGAGGAGCTCATCCCAGTCGACATTCCACTGTCGGAATCGAACGCCGAGTTTAATTGGGGATCAAGCTCCGCAGCGCTCGACAATTTCATCACCCGCGCCACGGCAGGCGTCTTAGACAATGGCGCTCAAGACCTCGAGCAGACGGCGAAGCTGGGAGGCCCGTTCGGAAAGCCTCAGATCATCTCTCAGTCGAGCGGCCGTTCCAAGGCCGGGCTGTTTGGGCTGATCTTCAAGCCGACGATTGAAGGTCCCTCTCCTCTCAATGAAGAGGGCCGCGCCAAGCTCGAAGTCAATCGCTCGAAGCTCAACTTCGCCCTTGGGCTCGGCCCGACGGCCACGGACAAAGACCGCGCGTTGGCGCTCTACAACCGCATCGAAGCCGTGTCGTCCGGCAACGCCAAGATCGACGGTGCCAGGCAGAGATATCAGCGAGTGTCAGAGCAGCTCGAAGCGCAGAACATCGTCCACGTGCTCGCTGCCGGAAACGACGGGCGCGCCGTTTCGCGCCTCTCCGGGTACGGCATCACTCCATCCACAGATTTCACCCAAAACATCTTGGCCGACCAGACCAAGGTCGTTGTCGCCGCCTCAGAAGCTGGACCTGGATCCAGGATTGCTGAATTCTCCTCTCCCTCGAACCACCTCACCGTGGCGATGGATGGGGTGGGGGTCGACGTCGGCGGTGGCCAGAAGATGGACGGCACCTCTTTCTCGGCGCCAGCGGTTTCCGGTGTGATTGTCGAAATGCAGGAGGAGGCGGAGAAGGTTGGAGTTCATCTCAACAGCGACCAGGTTCGGCAGTTCTTGAGAGAGGCGACCGTGGACACACCGGAGCCACCGACTCGCGACGGCGCGGGAATCCTCGACCCCGTCAGGGCAGTCGACCTCGTCAGGCAGCGCGCACGCTCGCTGAAGCCCTGACCTTCAGACTGACATCAGAGCGCCGCAAGCCCCGCGACAGGAGGCAGCCTGTTTAAGCGCTCTACGCAGCGTGAGTGGATCCCGTTATCCACCGCTCACTGAGCTCCCAAAGCCTGCGCCCCGCGACGTCATCCTTCGCCGCGCTCGACATTCCGTGGGGCTTCTTGTCGAAGAAGTACTGACCCGTGACGCCCTCCACCTCGGGAGACGTCGCGAGATACACAATCGTCTCCGCGCCCTTCTGCACCGTTCGAGCGAAGACCTGCGCCGCGCGAAGCACCCAGCCCCAGCCGCCCTCGTTGTTGAGCCCGAAGCGCGAAGCGACAAAACCGGGATGGACCGCGTTCGCCGTCACCTTCGCGCCCTCCAACCGCCGAGCCAGCTTCCCGCGTCATCAGGAGGTTGGGGAGATTGCTCTGCGAATACGCCGGCCATCCGCCCATCCAGCGGCGCTTGGCGAACTGCAGGTCTTCGAAGTCCATCACCCCGGAGCGGTGGGCGTCGGAGGAGACGCTGACGATGCGCGCTGGGGCGCTCGCCTTGAGCAGATCCAACAACGCCGTGATGAGCGCGAAGTAGCCCAGGTGGTTGAGCGCGAACGTGCGCTCGTTCGAGTCCGCGGTCAGCTCGCGCGTGCCGAAGCGGTGTCAGCACCAGGTGCGTCGAGCCGTCGGGAGCCGGTCGTCGCATTCGGTACGCCACCCGCCCATCCTCGCGCTGCTCCAGTCGCTCGAGTGCGATCGGACCGCGCGCCGCATAGAGGCACAGTCAGTGAGTCGGCGCTCACCGGTAGACCTCGCGGCGGTGGCCGATGCGGACGATGAGGACGGTCAGTTTGCCGTCGTCGACGATGTAGACGATGCGGTAGTCGCCCACGCGGATCCGCAGGTAGCCCTTATCGTCGCCCTGGAGGGCTTTGGCGCCAGACGGCCGGGGCTCCGCTGCGAGTTTGTCGATGGCCTTGGAGACGCGGCGCTGGACTTCCTTGGACAGCTTCTTGAGAGCGCGCAGCGCCTCGGGGAGGATGGTGACGGAGTAGGACACGGGCAGTTAGCGGCCGAGAGCCTTTTTTGCTTTGTCCCAGGCGACGGGCTTTTCACCCTTGGCCTTGGCGCGCTTCTCGGCCTTTTGCGCGGCCGCGACGTCGAGCTGGTCCTCAAGGGCCTCGAGCGTTTCCAAGTCCTCGACGGGGATGACTGCGACGAGCTTCTTCCCGCGGCGGGTGAGGACGACGCGCTCCTTGCCATAGGCCGCACGGTTGATGACTTCAGAGAAGTCCTCCCGGGCATCACTCGTGCTGACTTCGGACATGGGAGGCCTTTCTGCAATTTCGACGAAATGTACGTTTAGTACAAGTTACGTGATTCGTACCCGAAATGCCAGGCGCAGCTTGTCTGCCAGGTGTGCCCGTGAGGAGTGCTGCGGGGTTGCGGTGCCGCTTGTGAGAAATGCGGCTTCACCCAGTGCGTGACGCGGGTTGGGAGCACCCTGATTGGCGGCCGCATACGGAACCCGTCACGGCCGGATGATGTCGTGCCCTGGCGCGGGCTACACCGTGGGACTCGACGGCGCTGGAAGAAGCGCTACGGAGGTTCGTGAATGGGTGGCGAAGTTGACGCGGCGATGAGCGCGAACACCGGGATCAGCAAGGCGATGAAGAACGCGATACTGCGGCATCCTGAGGTGCTGTTCGTAGTGGCCGCTGGAAATCAAGGCAGGAAGCTTGGAAGAGCCCTCTCTGCTGTTCTGGTCGGCTATCGCGGAAAGAGTGCGCCCAGGAATGCCCGCTTTGAGGCCAATCGCTCCGAGTGAAAGTGCGCCATCAGATCGTGGCTCGCCCCTCCCGAAGGCAGCATCAGGGAAAATGTCGCGCCCTTATACCTGTCGAGTACGTAGTAGACGAAGGTCTCGGCGAAGTCCTCTTCGCTGTCGAGCGCGCCGTAGGCGGAGACGAAGTTGGTGCCGAACAGGCCGGTGTAGACCGATGCGATGGCCTCCTTCGGCACGAAGCGGCCTGCGCAGAAGGAGAAGCACATTCGATCACGGTACGGAAAGTCATTCTCCTGAAGAGGCTTCGATGAGTTGGGCTGCCAAGAGAGTTTTGACCACTCCTGCGAGAGCCCACGGCGCAACGCGAACACATGTCCAACCTCGTGGGTAAAGAGGAAGTATAACCCCACGTTCGAACCCTGGAGCATTCTTCCATCCAGCAAGGGCAGCGTCTCGTCGGCGGGTGAGCCACGGGCTGGATTGCCACCGAAGGAGAGCTGCTCTTTCCAGGTGAGGAAGTCCCTCACGGTCCAGAACCGATCGATCGCGTCAGCGTTCAGCCGAATCTCATACGTCCCCGATTGATCCGGAGCGGTTTCTCCTGAGTAGGGCGCGTTCTCCACCACCGATACCCGCGAGAGTTCGCACAGCTCACGCTTCAGCGCTTCCGGGTACTCGTCGTAGATGTGGAGAATTCTCTCCGCATAGCCTGAGCCCTGCCCGCACCTCGTCTGCGCGGCGGAACCGGTGCCCTTCACGGAGCAGATCCGCTGGGCGAGCTCCGCTCGACAGGAGCGGCCGTTTCCATCCTTCAGATCGACCTTGAGCTTGCGGCCTAGGAAGCTGCGCGCGATCTCGCACTGTCTCGGAAGCAGACGATTCGTGTTGGACCCCTTCATCAGATTGTCTTCCACGACGTAGTCATGGTTGAGGCCAAAAAAGTGCCCCAGCTCATGTCCAAGCACGGAGTAGTAGCGGCCCGCGACCAA